>JAQUHK010000044.1 GCA_028683655.1 Alphaproteobacteria bacterium | reverse complement strand
ATATTTAGGGCGAAAGATCATCGGACCAAAGTGCCTGAAGGTTCTTCGCAAGAACCGCCGCATAAGCCCCCACAGCCGCCAGTTAACGAGGGCACCGAACGACTGACAACAACACAGATGGCCGCAGCACGTTCGGCTGGCACGCCAAGCACCGATGTGCGCCCGCCTAGGCAAGACGATGGGACTCCGCCCCAGCCGCCACGTTCCCCAAGAGAACGCCCGAGAAGGAAAAGCACAGTTACTGCGCCGGTTAAAGGCGGGGTCGGTGCGTTGTATAAAATCGTCGGTGCATCCTTACTTGTTGTGGGATACTTTGCATATTGTTGGTCTGGTTTTGGATATAATCGAAATGCCCCCTTCCACCGTCTGGCAGCCGGGAAAGCCGAGGCAAAGCACGTCGAACAGGTGATCAAGGATCGCTTGCCGACAACGCGGATGGCAACAAGCCGTGTTTTGAACGATAGGGTTTTTGCCAAAGCCCAGGTCTTAACGCTTGCCGAACTTGAGAGCCACGCCAAAACTTATGATGAATCGCCGTATAAGGGGATAGACGAAAACCGTTTCTATACCCTGTCTGCAAAAAACAAGAAGGATATTTTTCGCCAAGGGCACATGCCCTATTTTGAGAAGGAGTCTATGGGGCCCATTGGGGTCAAGGTGGGGGCCGGAAGCGCAGATCGTGTTCTTGGTGGCGAATACAAAACGAATGCAAGCGAAGTTTTGTATTCGGTTATCGCTTCACCCATGACCGATGAATTGAAAGATAAACTAACCAAGGAGGGAATTACGGTTGACCAAACGACCAAGGTTTATTCGGTACGCGGTGCTGTGAGCAATATTACGCCATTCGTAAATTCTTCGGAAGATAAAGGCGTTCGCTGGAGCTCAAATCCTGAAACCCAAGAACAGAACCAAATGGACTACAACGCTAAGTGCTATAGTCTCGATGCTTCGGTTCATCAGCGTATTGAAACGCCGCAGGGCAGTTACGTCGTCAGCCCCGATGGCAAGGTTACGGTTCTTAAGACACATAAGGTGGGACCGAAACAGGCCAAGACGGCACGGGCAGATTACTCGACGCTTAAAGGGGAAACTGGATCACACGGACTGGATGCGGCCAGGCCGACGGCTGGCAAAGGCAATGAGTGGAACCGCTCGTCTGGTGCCATATCCCAGCTTGCGAAGTAAAAGTGCGGGTAAGCTTAAAAGGGCGGGATTTCTCCCGCCCTTTTTTTATAACCTTCACAAGGATGATGATCTGTGAAAGATTGGCGTCGGTTGCTGTAAGAGAGGCAGATTTTCATGCACATACTTCACGTTTACAAAGAATATTTCACGTTTGGCGGGATCCAGCAGTTGATCCGCCAGCTTGGGGGCGGGATGGTGGCTCGTGGGGATCGGGTGTCTGTGTTGACGCTGGGACGTGAGGCCAAGGTCTATAGCGTCACGGATGACCAAGGCGTGATGGTGCATACCTATCCAATGGATTTTGAGGTGGCTTCGAACGGGATTTCATTTTCTGCGTTCCGTCATTTCCGATCCTTGGCGAAAACAGCCGATATTTTGCATTATCATTTTCCATGGCCGACGGGTGACTTATTGCACCAGATTGCACCGAAGGGCATACCGTCTGTCGTGACCTATCATTCCGACATTGTTCGCCAGAAGCTTTTGGGTGCGCTTTATGCGCCGCTGCGCGAGCGGTTTCTGGGCCAGATGGATGCGATTGTGGCGACTAGCCCGACCTATGCGGCCAGCAGCCCCGTTCTTCAGCGTTACAAGGCGAAGACGCACTGCATTCCTATCGGGATTGATGAAGCGAACTATCCCGTGCCGACGCCGGAAGTCTTGGCTGCATGGCAGGCCAAGCTGCCGGCGCGTTTCTTATTGTATGTTGGCGTTCTGCGTTATTACAAAGGGCTGCATACGTTGCTTCAAGCAGCCAAACTGTGTGATGTGCCGGTCGTCATCGTTGGGCGCGGACCTTTGGCCAATGAGCTGACCCGTCAGGCGGCCTCCATCCCCCATCTTTACTTCATGGGCGAGGTGAGCGAGATGGACAAGATGGCCCTCCTGTCTCTGTGTGAAGGGTTTGTTTTTCCCTCGCATTTGCGCTCTGAGGCCTTCGGAATCAGCCTGCTTGAAGCAGCGATGTGCGGCAAGCCGATGATTTCGTGCGAGATCGGCTCAGGGATGTCCTATATCAATATCAATGGTGAAACGGGGTTTTCGATCCCTCCCGAAAATCCACAAGAGCTAGCCGAAGTGATGGTCAAGCTCCATCGGGATGAGGCCTTACGCGCCAGATTGGGGGCTGGCGGTCGCAAGCGTTACGAGACGCTTTTCACGGGCGCGATCATGACTGAAAGCTATGGCGAGCTTTACGAAGACTTACTTTCTGACAAAGTATCTTCTGTTTGATCCGCGTTCTGGTTGGCTATTTTCTCCAGAATGCCGATGTGATCGTTGACAACATCTTGCCATGTTCGTTGGGTCAGCTTTTCATAGACCGGCTTTTGAATAGACAGCAGCGTTTCGCGGTTGTCCAAGGCCCACAGGATTCGCTTGGCCATGTCTTTCCAGTCATAGGGATCAAAGAAGGTTGTTTCTTTCAATGTTTCATCATGCAGAACTTCGAGCGCAACGGGAATGCGGGCCATGATGGCGGGGGTGCCGACAGACAGGGCCTCTGTGAATGTAAAAGGACAGCCGCCTTCGCTTAGCGACGGGTTGACAGCCAGATCGGCCATCGCATAACAGGTTGCCAGTTGGGCTGTCGAGAGACCGTGGAGGAAGAGGACGTCCTTTTGTAATTGATGTTCTTGAATAAAACGAGCAACAGCGGGCAAACTGTGCGGGTTGCCGGTCATAATCAGTTTTTGAGGCATATAGTTGTGCCTGAGGAGGTATTCATACGCGCGGAGCAATGTCATCACGTTCTTGTTCGGCCTAATCTGGCTGGCATAGAACAGGAACGAAAAATCTGGCGAGGCCCCTTGAAGATAGGCGGGGTCAAGTGACTTGGTGAGAGCTGAGGCCAAAAGATTGCGTAGTTCTTTGCTGTTCTTTTTGGTCGCCAGATCGTCGCTGTTTACGGGCAGCCATTGGCCCAGCGTATTGGGTGCGTGGGGGACAACAAATATCGAGGCTGGGTTCTTCGGGTAATATTTGATAATGTTTTCCAGCTTAATGTGTTCGCTATAGGTCACAAGGTAGTCAACCGACAAAACGGCCTTTTCTATTTTCTTGTACGAGTCTGAGAATCTGTTGCCGCCGATTTGGGCAAAACCAACAGGGAAGTCTTTGAGGACGATGTCAGGAACACACATGAGCTTGGGTGCCTTAATACGGCCAAACTCGTCCCAAAAAGCTGCCGGTGCATACCATGCAGATATATCCGTCCGCTTGTTGATAAGGGCCACCAGTTTCTTTGATTGTTCTTCTTGAATTATGCTGTAGAAGAACAAAGCGACATCATAGTTTTTTGCATTACGCAGTAAATAAGCCATCTTTACTTTAAAGCGGGCAACATTCTTGGATTTCTTCCATTCAGCTTGTATATACGGCATCGCCGTTGTAACAAGCTTAATGCCGAAGGCGATAAGCACGACCGTAACAATGAGGGGCGAGGCGAGAAGGCCCAACAAGGCAAGGACGACAAAAGCAAGCAAGCTTGGACTGGAGATAATCCACTTCAGTACAGTCAAGCCTGGTTCAGGTGCTTCATTCTTTTGCTTGTATCGGAAGAGGTTGCGAAGAAGGTGTATAGCATGCCGCGCCCTACTTGGACGAAAATATCTCAGAAGATAAAAAAGGCGTAAAAGGGCTGGCGTACCGCGTGGGGAAAGAAATTCAAGGTTGGTAAAGTCAATCCCCTCCCCCTTACACAGAAGGATGAGTGAATCACGAGACCAACTTGGGCATCCAATAAGGAAATGCGCGTCGTGCTCTTTTTGAGAGGCTTTGAGAAAGGCGGCAAGATACCTGCCTAACCCTTCGGCGCGAATGTCAACGGTCGGTGGAAAAGCCAGATAGATTCCATATTTTTTCACAGACATGACTTTGCTTCTTTCCAGTAAGCTAGAGCCAGATTTTCTAAACTGTTTGCACGGATGCCTTCCGTTGACATGTTTTGCCTAAGCGCGAGAGCGTTATCTTCCATCCACTTCATTCGTCGAGCCATGTCGGGCGGGCTTAGAGGGTCCATCCAGGTCAAGTTAAGCTTGAAGACATCGTCAATCTCGCACATGGCGGGATATTGGCTTGATAAAGCCGGTACATTGAGCGATGCCGCTTCGATGACGCTGAAAGTCCCGTTATCAATTTGGGCACTGTGGCAGAGGAAAGTCGCCTGGGAAAGTTTTTTCCGGTAGTCGGCATCCGACAATTCGCCAAGCCATTTGACATGTTTATGCAGAGAGGGATTCTTAGCAAAACTTTCAGAGGCTTGATTTGTCTGGCGGCACACGCGGTTTAGTACTTTATGGGTGTCGACGCCAGTAACAAGACAGTCAAGAGAGCCATTGTGTGCCTCGTAATATTGCTTCAGTGCTGTAAGCGTGTTGAGATGATTCTTATGGCTTGCGGCGTTTGTTGTCCACATAAAGTAAGGCGGCGTGTCCTCAGTAAGTGGTTCTGAAACTTCATTTGACGCAAAGTCCGGTGCTAGCATGGGCACATGCACAACCTTAGTCGGGCTAATAGCGGCGTAGTTAATAGCGCAAGATTTAGTGAAGTTTGTTGTAACCCAAACGCGTGTTGCATGACGTGCGGCTTGAATAAATGAGTGATCGCTAAGGGTGCCAAGAATGGAGGGTATGTAACGCTGGATATAATCATAGACCATTGCGACATAGGGCCGGACGGGCAAAATCGGCTTAAGAATACGGTCACTGATAATGATCCATAAATCGCAATCACAAAAGTGTTTTATCCCGTCATCCGGAACCATATAAGTGTCAGCTTCAGCTGTCCAATGATCGTGGCCTGCGTATAACATCGCCCGTTTTGCTTCATAGCGGTTCAGCGTGCCCCAAGTATATGGGCGAATTTTTATCTTAGGTGACAAATCTGCAAAGTCGGTTTCATAAGTGTACCCTTCGCCATCAAGGTGTCCGAGTATGATTTCAGCCTCTTCACCAGCGCTTGTGCTTCCAGTCAACAGGGCTTGTGCTAATAGCTTCGCACCCCGAAGGCTACCACCGCGATAGGCGACGGGAATGATAATGGCAATTTTCTTTGGGTACGTTTTTTCTTGAAGCCTGGCTCGCAGTCTAGAAATGTGCAGGTTTGTCAAGACAGCTTCAAGTGATCGTTGCCAGAAATTCTGGCAGTGGTCAGGGGCCATTTCCGATAACAGGACGGCCTGACTGCTTCGTACGCTTTCTATAAACGCCTGATCACCGTCCAGAATGCGTTTGATTTTCTGACGGGCATTTTTAATGCTCGTACACCGCCCTGGAAGGTCTTTGCCACCAAGCTTATCGAGCATGCCTTCAGCCATGAAGATAAGCGGCATGCCAGATCGTATGGCTTCAAAGGGGTGATAGTGGATGTGGTTTGGTTCCTGTGAATGGTAGAACATTACCGAACACGAGCGCATGTTCGCCTTGTGCACGTCATCCGGTACGAAGCCGAGAACCTTGGGGTCATCAACCGACACGGGCTGGGCTCCGCCAATCAGATAATCAAAGCCCTCGAAGTTCTGAAGGAAGGTTTGATAAATCTGTTTGAAGTAGGGGGAAGAGCCGATGCGCGGGCATACGAAAAAGATTTTCTTGTTTGAGCCTTGCCACTCATCCTTGAGCGTCGCATCTGCCAGACCGACAGGCAAGTGACAGGCGCATGACCTAAGTACATCGCCTTCAATATCTGCTAAATATTCATAGCCAGCAGCAAACCAGAACCGTTTACCTAGATCGTGGATTTTCTGTAGGATGTCGGGGCCAAGCTCTTGGAGCAGAATGTCTGTATAGGAATAGCCTTTCGAAAGTCCGAAGATGTGCAACATGATGGCACCTTTGAAGTGCGCGGTCGCAGCCTTGATCTGGTTCATGAAGAAGGCAATGACGACAATATCGAAATGCTCATTGGCTATGCGCCATGCTTCTTCGGATGGCGTTTCGTACCAGTTTTGGGCGTTGAGAATTTCAAGGTCTTCGGGCGGGATGCTTAGCGAAGCGTCCATGGACGTATCGACGCTCGCCGACAAATTGCCTTCATCATAAGGAAAGGATTTGGGAAGGTATATTTCGGTAATGCCAAAACGCTTGAATTGATCAAGCTCGAACTGACGAAGCGTTGTGTGGTTTAGCAACCACATGACACGTGTGGGACGTTCCATGCTCATTGCGCGTTAATCCGTTTATACTCGCTTATGGCCTTCGCGACGGGTCCATCGAAAACAAGGTCGCCATGATGCAGCAAGATGCCTCGTTCGCAGAGCTGCTCAAGCGAACTGAAATCATGAGAGGCCAATACCATAATCTCTGATCTGTCGATCAGGTCAGTAATACGGGCCTTAGCTTTGGCCATAAACCCAGCATCTCCGGCGGCGATGACTTCATCAAGGAGCAGGATATTGCCTCCGACCGCTGTCGAGATCGCGAAGGCCAACCGTAGTTGCATGCCCGCAGAATAAGTTTTGATAGGGTAGTCGATAAACTCGCCAATATCGGCAAAGGCGATGATCTCCTCGGTTCTTTCCTTCATAAAGGCAGGCGTCAGCCCTAAAAGGAGTCCTCTATACAGAATGTTTTCGCGGCCTGTGGCATCGGGCTCGAACCCGAGGCTGAGTTCGAAAAGCGAGCGAATTGTCCCTTGAACATCAATGGTGCCTGCTGAGATTGGGTAAAGGCCGGCCATTGTCCTAAGTAGCGTGCTTTTCCCTGCTCCGTTGTGACCCAAAAGGCCGACCCTTTGGCCGTCTTCGATCTTTAGTGAAATCTTCTTGAGGGCGTAAACGTCCTGAATTTCTTTGCGTGGATTGTGCGTGAAAAGCTGAGCCAGAAGTGTTTTGAGCGAACGCTCTTTAAAGGCGACGGAGGCGTAGCGTAGATCGACATTCTCTAGAATGATATGGTTGGTGGCACTCATAGATAGAAAATCACTTTCTTTTCAGAACGCCGCCCGATGAGGATAGCGATCAGGCCAAACAAGAAGATGGAGGCAAAGGCAAAAAGGTAGTTCGTCAGCGTCGGCCATGTCCCTTGCAGAAGTGGAGCGCGCATGATTTGAAGTAGGTGATAGACCGGATTGTAGTCGATCAGAATTCCCAACCCGCCACGACGGAACATCTGCTCTTCGAAATAGACGGGCGAGACAAACCACAAGACCTGTAAGATCAGTCCCAAAGCATGGGGAAGATCGCGAAACCGCGTGCCAATATAGGCCATGATCGCCGCAAGCGGCCAAGCAAGGAGCCCTGCGATAGGATACAAAGTTAGGATGGCCAGCCAAGACCAGCCGAAATTGTGCGGCATGACGACTAGCGTCCATATGAGCAGTGGAACGCTGGCGAGCATCAAGATAACAAGGGAGCTTAGAATGATGCGCAGCGGATAGATCGCCAGAGGGTTTCGGCATTGTTTGATATAGGGCTCGGCTTGAACAAAGGAAAGCGACCCACTTGTCAGAGTCGAGACGACGAACTCCCAGAAAATGACCCCCGAGAAAATATAGGGAGCATAGCTTGTAATGTCCGTGTGGAACATTTTACTGAAGACGATGGCAAGAATGACAGTCAGCCCGAGCGGCTGGATCATGGACCAAGACATGCCGAGGAAAGACCTACGCCACCTTGAGCGGAGGTCTGCCATAGCCAAGTGCCACCAGAAGTAGCGTGAGGCCCATATGTTTACCGCATAAGTGTTCACGTTACGCCTTTGTCTGATTGGTAAAATAGGTCCGTATGACGGCGCATATCTGTGTGACTTGCTCTTGAGTCAAGGCTGGATAGCTGGGTAGGTTCATGCCACAGGCACTTAGCTTGACGGCTATCGGAAGGTCGATGTCGGACGCGCAATGCGGCATGGTATGTGCGGGCGGGAAAAGCGGACGTGTTTCGATTCCGGCCACTTTCAGGGCGGCGCGCACGCCGTTTCTGTGTTCGGTAGTCTCGGTCAGGGCCGAGCACATCCAGTAGGTGTGGAAACAATCGTCCAGTTCAGGCTGGATGCTGATCGGCAATCCGGCAAGCCCTTCCCTGTACCACGTGGCAAGTTGCCGCTTCTTGGCGATGATGCCTTCGGCTTGTTCAATTTGGGCAAGACCGATGGCCGCCTGAATGTTCGTCATGCGGTAGTTATAGGCCAGCGCATCGTGCCAGTATTCGCGCGTTTTCGATACACCCTGATTTTTCAGATGAGCGGCTCGCTCGTGCATCGCGGGATCGCGCATGACAACCATGCCGCCCTCGCCCGTCGTGATGGTTTTGTTGCCAAAGAAGCTGAAGGTGCCCGCATCGCCAAAGGTGCCGACATGGCGGCCTTTGTAAAGCGTGCCGAAAGCCTCGGCGCAGTCCTCGATCAAGAGCAGGTTATGCTCTTTGCAAATGGCTGTCAGGGCATCCATATCGCAAGGCAGCCCATATAAATGAACAGCCATGACTGCTTTGGTTTTCGGCGTGATCTTTTTGCGAACATCTTCGGGATCGATGTTCCATCCGTTTGCCAACGAGTCGGCATACACGACGCTTGCCCCTGTTTGCAGGACCGTATTCACGGTAGCAATATAGGTTAGTGAGGGGACGATGACTTCATCCCCGGCTTTGAGCCCAAGTGCTGCCATTGCCAAATGCAGGGCAACCGTACCGTTACATACCGTTGTAGCATGTAGTGACCCAACATATTTGGCAAATGCTTCTTCAAAACGCGAAATGAAGGACCCACGGGATGAAATCCACGTCGTGTCGAGACACTCGTTGACATATTCTTTTTCACGACCAAAGAGGAAAGGTTGATAGACGGGGATCATCGGACAGTCCTACTCATCATAATTAAAGTATTTATAGCCGTGCTTTTGGACCAGTTCGTCCCGCTTGGCCTCCTTCATGTCTTCACGCATCATCTCGCAGACTAGTTCCTTAAAGGTGATGCGGGGTGTCCAGCCTAGCTTTTCCTTCGCCTTTGTTGCATCACCCAAAAGGGTTTCGACTTCCGCGGGACGGAAGTAACGGGGCTCGACCTCGACAATGCACTTTCCTGTCGCGTTGTCATAACCCTTTTCGTTAATCCCTTCGCCTTCCCAGCGAACGCTCAGGTCGATTTCCTGAGCCGCTGCATCGACAAACTCGCGCACCGAGTGCTGCTCACCCGTTGCAATCACGAAGTCTTCCGGTTTGTCCTGTTGCAGCATGAGCCACTGCATCTCGACATAGTCCTTGGCATGGCCCCAGTCGCGTTTGGCGTTGAGATTGCCTAGATAGAGCTTGTCCTTCAGGCCTAGCTTGATGCGCGCCAGCGCACGCGTGATTTTGCGTGTGACGAAGGTTTCGCCGCGAACTGGCGATTCATGATTAAACAGGATGCCGTTACAAGCATACATGCCATACGCTTCCCGGTAATTGATCGTGATCCAGTAGGCATAGAGCTTGGCAACCGCATAAGGGCTGCGTGGATGGAACGGTGTTGTCTCTTTTTGCGGGATTTCCTGTACCAACCCGTAAAGCTCGGAGGTGCTGGCCTGATAAAATCGTGTCTTTTTCTCAAGACCGAGAATGCGAATAGCCTCCAGAACGCGCAAGGCACCCAACGCGTCCGAATTAGCAGTGTATTCAGGCTCTTCGAACGAAACAGCCACATGGCTTTGTGCTGCAAGGTTATATATCTCGTCCGGCTGTGTTTGCTGGATGATACGGATCAGACTCGAGGAATCGGTCAGATCGCCATAATGGAGGGTCAGGTCACAGCCTGTTATATGTGGGTCGTGATAGAGGTGGTCAATGCGATCCGTGTTAAACAGCGACGCACGGCGCTTGATGCCGTGAACGGCATACCCTTTTTTGAGCAAAAACTCAGCCAGATAGGCCCCATCTTGGCCGGTGATACCGGTAATCAGGGCGACTTTCTTCTTTTCTGTCAATGCACTCTCCATCATCAGGCCGCCAGTTTGTTCCGTGGGAGGCGGGCCTGTCAGATTCACGATAACGGAACTGTAAGAATCACTCGTTTAAGCTTGTGTTTTCTTTGACACGACCGTGCTCGCTTGTAAAGAGTTCATGGCTTTTTTGTCGGGGTCGCGTCCCTACTCCATCTTTCCAACAAAAAAGCCCCCTTTGGGGGCTCTTGTGTTGGAGCGGGTGAAGGGAATCGAACCCTCATGGCCAGCTTGGAAGGCTGGAGCTTTACCACTAAGCTACACCCGCATCTCTGTGTGTTAGCCCTTCTGTATCATGCTCATAGGGCCCGATCAAGGGGGCTTGGAGAAGAGTTTTTCCGATTTAATAAGCTGCCCTTAATCCAGCGTCTGCTTATACAATTTCATCGCGATCGCCATGGTGATCAGCATGAAGACGAAAAGCGGCCATGCGTTGGGCCAGATAAGAACTAAGTCGTTGCCTTTTAATAGGATTCCTCTGACGATACGGATGAAATAGGTCGCTGGCAGGAGGCTGCCGATGCTCTGGGCCCATTCCGGCATCCCCCTGAAGGGAAACATAAAGCCTGATAGCAGGATGGAGGGCATAATCAAAAAGAAAGAAAGCTGTAGAGCTTGAGTCTGGTTCCGTGCGCCAGCTGAAACCGTGAAGCCTAGCGCGAGGTTGCAGATCAGGAAGATGATCAACGCTGCCGACAAAAGTCCGACACTACCCAGAATAGGAACCCCAAACAACAGCTTGGCTGCAAGCAGGATGATAGCCGCCTGAGTGTAGCCGATTAGGACATAGGGCGCGATCTTACCCGCCATGACCTCCAGCGGCTTGACGGGCATGGAGAGCAGATTCTCCATGGTTCCCTGCTCGCGTTCGCGGGTCAGGGAAAGGGCCGTCATCATGATGCCCGTCATCGTCAAGATCACGCCCATCAGGCCCGGCACGATGTTATAGCGGGAGAACCCTTCGGGGTTATAAAGCCGGTGAACTGTGACATCGATAGCCGCCCCTTTCGGCTGTAAAGCGGCGAGCGGTCCGGTCATGTCGTGTTCGAGTGCCTTCGTAATGATCCCGTTCAACGCACTGAGCGCATTGGCCGCCGCCGTCGGGTCTGTCGCGTCGGCTTCGATCAGGAGCCTTGGTTTTTCCTGACGGATGATTGAGCGGGCAAAGTTGGTTGGGACCGTGATCACAAATTGGACCTCGCCCTTTTGAAGCAGGTCGTGGCCCTCGCGGTCGTTGGAGACGACTTTCACCATCGAAAAATAATCCGTGTTCTGGAAACCGGCCAGCAGTGTGCGCGTGAAAGGCGAATAATCCTGAATCAACAAAGCCGTCGGCTGGTACTTCGGGTCCGTGTTGATCGCATAGCCAAACAGCATAAGCTGTACAATCGGGATCATGATCATGATCCCCAGCGTCGGTTTGTCGCGGCGTAGCTGGCGCAGCTCTTTGATCAGCACGGCTCCGATCCGGTAGAAGGAAATACCGTTTCTCATGCCGCCTTCCCTCCCCGCTCGCCATGTTGAGCCATAAAGTGGATGAAAGCGTCTTCAAGTGTGGGGGTGGTCCGGCTCCATGTTAGCGTTTCGTTATTCATGTAAGGAGCCAAAGCCTTCATCATAAGGGCCTCATCCGTCCCGCTGATATGCAGTCTTGTGCCAAAGGGGGCGAGGGTCGCAATGGCCGGATTCCCCTCAAGTGACCGCATCAGGTCCATCAGATGGCTACCTTCGACGGTCCATGTGACTAAGTGGGATTGGGCAATCACTTCCTCGACTGTGCCCTGCACGATCAGGCGGCTATAGGCCATGTAGACGATAGAATGGCAACGTTCGGCTTCCTCCATATAGTGTGTGCTGACAAGAACCGTGATGCCTTGATCCGCCAGCCTGTGGATTTCGTCCCAGAAATCGCGCCTTGCCTTGGGATCCACACCAGCTGTGGGTTCGTCGAGGAGAAGGAGGCTTGGTTCATGCAAGATACAGGCCGCCAGAGCCAGCCTCTGCTTCCACCCGCCTGACAGGCTGCCCGCCAGCTGGCTGGCGCGATCAGTAAGCTGCATGGAGTTCATAATCGCCTCGACGCGCTCGTCGGGCCTGTCCAGCTCGAACAATCTCGCGACAAAAGACAGGTTTTCGTGGATCGTCATGTCTTCCCAGAAGCTGAACTTCTGGGTCATATAGCCGACCTGTCGTTTGATCTTCTCGGCATCGCGGCGCAGGTCGAAGCCAAGGCAGGTCCCCTCCCCCTCATCGGGTGTCAAAAGGCCGCACAGCATCCGTATCGTCGTCGTCTTCCCGCTGCCGTTCGGGCCCAGAAACCCGTAGATATGGCCGCGTGGCACGGTCAAACTGAGCCGGTCCACCACCGTTTTACCACCATAGCGTTTGCTCAGATTGTGAACGTCGATAACGGGCGACGGAGACGGCCCGCTCATGGTTTGGTGAGCTCGATATCGACAGGCAACCCAGGCCTCAGCACCGGATCAGCCTTGTCGGGTTTGGCCTCGACCATAAACACGAGCTTCTCGCGTGAGCCGACGCTGTAGATCACGGGCGGCGTATATTCGCTTTGCGATGCAATAAACGAGACGGAGGCTTTAATCTGCTGCCCGCACCCGTCGCAACGGATCAAAAGAGGCGCACCAAGTGGATAGGCAGGCAATTGCCCCTGCGGCACAAAGAACCGCACTTTGATGTTTTCAGGCGGCAAAAAGCTAAGGACCGCTGATCCGGCTTGGACATACTCGCCGCTGCGATAGAAAACATCTTCAACCCTTCCGTCAGCCGGAGCCACCGGCGCGGCTTGGGATATCTGTTGTTTGAACTGGATGATGGATTGCTCAGCCATGCGGATGGTGGCTTCGGCGGAGTCCATGGCCGCCTTTTTGGCTTCAATCTCTGTCTGGCTCACCGCTTGGGACGGAGCCAAGGTCTTGAGCCGCATATACTCGCTTTTGCTGGATGCATAAAGAGCCTTGGCCTTCACCAACTCGGCCTCTGCCGAGCTTAAAGAGGCTTTCAACGCAACCGTATCAATGGAAAACAGAGGCGTCCCCTTTGCAACCTCTCGCCCCCGATCAACGGCAAGAGACTCTAATAAACCGGCACTCGTCGGTGCCATGTAAAGGTAATCCCCTTCCACATACCCGTTGACGACCGGCTTGTCCTGCCAACAAGCCGTTAAACACAACAGTCCTACAAGAATCCCTTTACGCATCATAACGCTAAGTCCCCATACACGCCCCAAAGAGCCCTCAGCATCATCAATCAAATGTTGTTGTGAGACAAGGGGGAAGGCGTGTGTTGCGTACAGAGGTTTTCACACCTCTAAGACTTTGTCAAAAAATCCGGAGACAACGAGACATCATTCATTACTTTATCCTTATGTGTAGGCCCCTCTTACACATCGTTTTCTGATGACGCACCAACTACACTGTCCTTATGTAAGGCTCAAAGACTTTTGAGAAACGCTATCAGACTGGCACAATTTTGCAGCCGACAACCATAAAGGGGATAAAAATGTTCGAAACAACCAAAGACTCAGGCCCCCACAGCAACCACCTCGTTGATGAAGTCAAGAAGATGGGGCGTAATTTCAAGGCTGATGCAACCGATGCTGCACACGCCGCAAAAAATGATTTAGAAGGCGTAGCGCGCGATGCAGGCTCTCATGTGCGCACCCTTGTGGATTCTGCTCAACATAGTCTCAAAGATGCGAGCGGGACGGTTGCAGTCAAGATCCGTGAGAACCCCATTCAGTCGACTCTTATTGCTTTGGGTGTGGGGCTTCTTGCGGGCATTATTTACCGTCGTTGACCTCGGCCATCATCTGATAATCTATGAATGAGAAACCCAATGATCAGCAAGCTTCTTGGCGTAGCAAGTGTTGGCAGCGTGTTGGCAAGTGCAAATATTATGCACCGTTTTTTGTCCTCCATGGCCAAAATCATGGTGCTGGCAATCGTCTGTGCCTTTATGCTCTGTGCCTTGATGGTTGGTGTTTTTGTGGCGCTCTATTTTAGCTTGGTGCAGTATGGATTCGATCCCGTTGCTGTAGCGGTGGTGCTAGGTGCCGTGGTTAGTTTGCTCACGGTCACCATAGTGGCAGCAACTGTTCATCAACTTAGGTGTTTTCGCGATCACTCTGCTTACAGCTTGCCCAAATCACGCAGTGACTGGCCTGATTTTGGGAACATAGCGAACGCCTTTATTGATGGCTTTCTAGGCAGCAAGAAGTAATGAGCAATCTTGAGGAGATAAGACATGGGAAACACTGCTGACAGGATCAAAGACATTGGGCCGCAACCACAATCGTTCGATATTGAACGCGCGACGAAGGAAAATGCAAATTACCGTTCAGTCGCCTGGAGCGGGCACTATCTGCAAGTGACGCTGATGTCGATCCCCGTTGGCGGCGACATTGGCCTTGAAGCGCATCCGGAGACCGATCAGTTTCTGCGCCTCGAGGTTGGCAGTGGCCGGGTGCAGATGGGTGTCGCAAAGGACAAATTGATTTTCGACAAGGAAGTTTCAGACGGTTGGTGCGTCCTCGTTCCAGCGGGTATCTGGCACAACATCACCAACATTGGGGCGACGCCAATGCAGGTTTATGCGATCTACGCGCCAGCCCACCACGCGCCCGACAAAGTGCAGGCAACGGCGACGGTGGCCGAAGCTGACAAAGACGACGAGCCAGCGGACTGGTCAGTGCAGCCAAAACAGGTGCCCGATAAACACGGGTGAAACGCTGACGTTCCCCCAAAAACTGACGCCAGAGGAATTAGAGTCTGTTAACCTTTGAAGGAAGGAACAGACGATGAAGAAACGATTTAGTGAAGAAGAGATCATCCGTTTTTTGAAAGTAGCGGAGGCCGGTGTCAAGACGTCTGACCTGTGCCGGCGCCACGGGATTAGGGAACCAACGTTCTATAATTGGAAGTCAAAGTTCGGCGGGTTGGATGTGTCGGACGCAAAGCGTCTGAAGCAGTTGGAAGCCGAGAATGCGAAGCTGAAGCGTCTGTTGGCTGACGCCGAGTTGGACAAGCTCATGATGAAAAAGCTTCATATTTGACCCGCGCAAGCGGAGGAAACATCATCAAGACCAAGCCGATGGCAATCAGGATATTGGTTGTGCCGACGGACAGCTGTTGAGAAACGCGGGCGCATTAGTAGAAAAAAGGCATTTGGCTGATGGCTGTGACATGACATTTCCTTTTAGATGAATGATACCCCAAACACCAATGTCAGGCAGTAATAGATTCCGACGGCGATGAAGATGCCGCCTGTGATCTTGCGCGCCCAATGCTCAAAATGGACAATGCGGTTATAGGCTTTGCCCACCTTCTTCGCGCCCATTGCGATGAGGACGGCAAAGAGTAAAACAGGCAACCCCGTGGCGATGCCATAAACAGTCGGCAACGCAAGGCCGGATTCCTGTTTCAGAGCCAAGGGAATCAAACTGCCGAAGAACAAAGCTGCCGAGGTTGGGCAAAAGGACAAGCAAAAACGATACCGAGCAATCCTGCGCCACAGAAACCCATATGATCTAGTTTTTTTTGCGAAGACCATCCCCTATGCCGCCATTGCCAACCTCGAAGGTTATTATCTCAAGCAGAACCATTCCGACGAGGATCATAAG
>JAQUHK010000167.1 GCA_028683655.1 Alphaproteobacteria bacterium | reverse complement strand
AGTAACCACCCCGTCAAAGTTCAAGCCTTCTCGCTAGTTGTGGGACAAAACGAAATGCTTTTGAAAAACTTTCTGGACCAAGCTATTCACGAGTTAAACAATAACGGCGACATGGATCGTATCCTTAGAAAGTGGGAAGACGAACCCGGCCTCACCTATCTGCGCGTCGCGCCACCCTTCGGACAAACGGGCCGCTAACCCATGACCGTCCTCGATATTCTCATCACCTATCACATTGCCTTTTTGCAAGGGTTGGCGGTGACGCTTCAGCTTTGCGCCGTTATCTGGAGCGTCGGAATCGCGGGCGGGATTGCGCTTGGCATTGCGGGGGCACAAAGCAAAGGCTGGGGCCGCGTGGTGCAATGGACCTCGTTCGGTTTCTCCGCTATTCCCGCGTTGGTCATTTTGTTCTGGCTGCATTATCCGGCACAGGCTGTATTCAACGTCGTGATTGATCCTTTTTATACCGCCGCCTTCACCCTTGCGCTCGTCAACCTGTTTGGCGTCGGCGAAGTGGTGCGTCAGGCGGTCAGCGATTTTCCGGCGCAATATCTGACGGCAGGGCGCGTGTGCGGCATGACGACGCGCCAGATTGTGCGCCATGTCCAGCTTCCCATCCTGTTCCGCCAGCTTTTGCCTTCTATCCTGATCCTGCAAGTCGGGATGCTGCACGCGTCGCTGTTCGCCAGCCTGATTTCGGTCGAGGAAATCTTCCGCGTCGCCCAACGCATCAACAGCATCATCTATCGCCCCATCGAGATTTATACTGCGCTGGCTTTGTTCTTCTTGGCCGTGTGCCTGCCAATCAATCTTTTCGCGGCGTGGCTAAAAAAACGCTACACCCGCGATTATTCAGAGAGATAGTCTATGCTGACCGCCCGCAATCTGTCCTTTGCCTATAGCGACGGGAAACCTGTTTTCGAGAAGGTTGATCTCGACATTGAACAAGGCGGCATCACCGTCCTGATCGGGCCGAGCGGCACGGGCAAGACCACCTTGCTGCGCTGTCTTGCGCTTCTTGATCCCCCACGCGGCGGCGAGATTGTGGTGGATGAAACGCGCTTTGCTTTTCCCGATGCAAGCCAGACAAACCCCGCGCCGCCATGGCCCGCCCTGACCGCCGTTTTTCAGCAGCTCTTCCTGTGGCCGCATCTGACCTTGCGCGAGAATATCCTGCTCCCCGTTCGCCTGCGCGGCGCAACAAACGGCGAGGCGGAGTTGGACAAGCTGATCGAGGCCTTTGACATGCAGGCCTTTATCGAGCGCTTCCCCAACGAGGCCTCACTGGGACAACGCCAACGTGTTGCGCTTGCTCGCGCCCTCATGCTGAAGCCGCGCTATCTGTTGCTGGATGAGATCACCTCGGCCCTTGATGTCGAGCAGATCGCAAAGATTCTGGGCTATCTCAAAACCCTGCGCGGTCAGAATATCGGCATCTTCATCATCACGCACTTGCTGGGCTTTGCGCGTCATGCGGCGGATCAGGTTCTCTTCATGGCCGACGGCACAATCGCCGAGCATGGCGGGCCGGAAATCCTGAAAAACCCGAAGACGGATCGGCTCTATCAATTCCTGTCGGTGATTGCGGCGGCGAGTTAGCCGTCGTCCTTACTTACACGTCCCGCTGCCAAACAAAACAGCCATCCCACACGGCGAACCAAACAGCGCGACGGGATCATAGCCAACCTTGGGCACGGTCTTGAAAAGCTGTGTGCTCTCGGCCAGTTCGCCAAAGCTCTGCTGAATCAGACGGCCATAGAACTGGCCACGCGCGCTGCGATCCTTGCCCTGCGCCATCGCCTCGCAGCTCCGGTCAAGATAATTGTCTGTTATCATGTCACCCGCGACAAGCGTCGTAACGCGCCGCTCGGGGAACCTCAGGCGAATGGCGTTCGCGCCGATCCGCTTGGCATAACCGTTCAGATCCTCCAACCCATAAGGATAGCTGGCCGCCTTGGCGCAGTTCTTCAAATCAACTGGCTTGAACGGCGAGCCCGTCGGGCCTGAAGGCCGCATATTCGTCATATAAAGATAAGAGGACGGATTGGCGGCGAGAAACCGCGTTGTAATCCGCTCTTTCTCCAGAATATCAGGGGCCTTCCCCACCGCCGCATAACGCTGAACGAAATCCGCGCCGGTGCCATGTCCCACGATGACAACATCCTCAAGCGACGGGAAACGGTTTTTGTCAGTGAGGAACAGCAGCATAAGATCAAGAGCCGTAAATGAACTCACCCCCTGTGGGTCGGGCTTGATGATAGACGCGCCGCCAAACTGCCACGGATCATCCAAAGGCCAACGCGCAACCGTCCGCCCATAATTCGGCAAATGCTGCGCAAAACGAACGATGTCAATGTCCAGCGAAAATTGCGGCGCGAGGATCAGCGGCGGCTCTTCCTCCGACCCTGCTAGCGTCATCAGCATCGCTACACCTTCGCCAGAGTTGCGCTGGATATCATGAATAAAAAGGATCACCCGCTTGGTCCGACCATGATCCTCGGTCAGTGGCATATTGCTGGCGATCGGTAAAAGCTGTTCCTTCGTCTCCGCGCCCGCCCCCAAGGGAAAGATGGGGAAAAACTGTTTCGGCAGGGCAGAAATCAGGGGCGGATTGCTTTCCCGCTCCTGCACGACCGGAGCTGCGCCCACAGCTTCTTTCTTGCCTTCCATCGTTTCAATCGCGGGCAGCTTGCTTTTGACATAGGCAGGCAACGGCGGCGGTTCCTTGATGTCAATCGGGTTGTCTTCCCTGCTCGGCACGGGAGCTGATGACCCAACCGAAGCGGACGGCGCGGCAGCAGACGATGAAACACCGCCATTGCTATAGGTGCGTCCTGTCGCTTCGTCATAGACACTGATGACACTCTCGGTTGGCTCCGGCTCAATCATTGGCGTGGTATAAACTTTGTAAGGCGGTGGCGCGGCCTCTTGCTTCGGCTGTTCTGGTGCCTCTAGCCGCTTGGCCGTAATCACCTCCGACTCCTGCGCTGGTGACGATTTAGATTCTTTTTTGTTTCCAGCCGTCTTGCTTGAGGCCTTGGCCTTTGGCGAAACCGCCTCGTCCTCATCCTCCGGCGCATCGGGGATCAACTCGCCAACCGAATGGCCGACCGTATCGAAAATCTCGCCAATCGAAAAAACCTTATTCCCGCCCGCACCATCGGCTCCGCCAGAGGTAAAGGTCCGCGCCTTATAATTGACCTTAGCCCACGCAGAAGTTGTGCAGGGAGCAAGCCCCACAACCAAGGCCAAAAGGAGAAATCCGGCTTGAGTCTTTTTCGCACTCATGAAACAATCGCTCCCGACAAACATTCTGTTTGTCCCTTCATACCCCAAATCCAGCCGAACTGAAATAAGAACATCAAGAGCCCCACGAATGGAAAGGCCACCATGTCTGAGTTTGGACAACGTATTTTGCTGCTTATCCCCCACCCTGACGACGAAGTCGTCTCCTGCGCTGCGACAGCTCGCCGCGCGATCCAGGCTGGCAGCCAGATTTACGCCCTTTACTTGACCCATGGCTGTATTGCCTATGACACCCTGTGGCCGTGGCAGCGCGGCACCTATAGCGCGGCCCTCTCACGCCGCCGCGAAGAGTCTCTTGCCGCCGCGCTACGGATCGGCCTGATCCCCACTGGTTTTTCGGACCTGCCCGCCCGCCATCTACGCACCCATTTATCGCAAACGGCCCAAGACATCAAAGCCGCCATCGACCGCCACAAGATCGACCAGCTTTGGGTCCCCACATATGAAGGCGAGA
>JAQUHK010000166.1 GCA_028683655.1 Alphaproteobacteria bacterium | reverse complement strand
AACAAGCCTCAATACCTAAGGCGTATCCTCGAAGGTCAACGTATAGTTGCGTTGACGCACACCGACATCGACTTCCTGAAACCCCTTGGTCTGATAGCCCCGCGCCTCGCAATTGCTGTCGCCTTGTGCCTTGAACGCCTTAAGCCCCGTGCAAAAAGCATATTTGCCGGACCATATCTTCGGATCTGCCTGATCTTTGCCCTCAACTGTCAACTCGCGCGCGTAAAAGAAGTAAAAACGCTGGGTCAGCGATTTGCCATACACGCGCGCGCACTGGCCAGGCTGAATCTGCCACCAGCCTTCCGAAAGCCACACATTGTCTTCACGGCGACCGAAAGCGGCCTCGATCACAGCATGCGTTTTATTGCAAAACAGGAAAGCGGCATGGGCTTGCCCCGCCCAAACGAACAGCACACCCCAAACAACAACGAACAGCACACGACGCAAACGGAACATCAAAAACAAAAACGGTTGGAGAATCATTGGCGACATAGTGTAGTCTTACAGCGTAAGATGGCGACTGAAAATAGGTACAGCAAGTAAAATTTTCCGGTTTGCCCACTTCAGCCGTTTTCGGCCCTCTTTTTTCCAATCGGTATCTTCATGTCGCCAGCCACCAGTAAAAACACGCTCGATACCTATGATACGCTTATCATAGGCGATAAAACATACGGTTATTTCAAGATTCAAAAGGCCGAGGCCACGCTGGGGCCACTGGGCCACCTTCCCTGCTGCATGCGCGTTCTGCTTGAAAACACCCTGCGGCATGAAAACGACACAACCGCCACGCTGGAAGACATGCGGGCCATCGTGGCCTTTGAGACGATTCAAAGAAATACCCCCGTCATCACCTTCGCCCCCCAAAGGCTCTTGCTGGACGACCCGACAGGGCTGTCAGCCATGGCGGATTTTGCGGCTCTGCGTGACCTTATGACCGAGCGCAAGGGCGAATCGACCGGAGCCAATTCCCTGTGCCCGACGACCATCGTCGTGGAAAATGCCCCCCCGCCGCCAACCGATCCCAATCGGGAGCGGTTCGCTTTCCTGAAATGGGCGCAAAACACCTTCACCAACCTCACCGTCGTTCCGCCGCACAAGGGATGGGTGAACCAAATCAATCTGGATGCGCTTGCGCAAGTTGTCGTCAGCACACAGGACGACGAAGTCGACGAAACGATTCTGGTTCCCGACTCGGTTCTTGGCACCAACCCCCAGATGGCCCTTTCGGGAAGTTGCGGCGTGTTGGGCTGGGGAATTGATACGCTGGAAGCCGAGGCCATCATGTTGGGCGAGCGCCTCTCGCTTTACCTGCCTCAGGTGATTGGCATCAAAATAACCGGCAAACTCCACAAAGGCACCCAGATCACCGATATGGCCCTGGCCCTGTCCCATGCGCTTCAACAAGCGGGCTGTGCAGGCAAGTTCGTCGAGTTTTTCGGCAATGGCCTCGACCATCTGACCGTCAAGGACCGCGCCGTTCTGGCCCGCTTCGCCATGGAAGCAGGCAGCGCGGCGACCATGTTCCCGATTGACGCCCAAGTCATCGAGCACCTGACCATGACCGGAGCAACGCCGCTCCAGATCGCGATCACGGAAACCTATGCCAAAGCGCAGGGCTTGTGGCGCGAGCAAGGATCGCACGACACCTTTTCCTATTCAACCATGATCGAGTTTCCGGTTGAAGGCCTGCGCCCGCTTGTCAGGCCAACGCTCGCCATCCAGCCTATCGCACTGGGCGATGCCAAAGCCTTTTTTGAAAAACGCTTTCCCCGTCCACCCGAAAAAAACGATCCGCTGGCCATTCTGCGCCACGGCGATGTCATCTGGGCGGATATTGGTTCGCATGATGGTGTCATCCATGCGCAAGAGCTTCTCGCCGCCGCCATGGTTGCCCGCAAAGCCCTTGCCCGAGGCCTGAAAATCAAACCATGGGTCCGCGCCTTTATCAAAGGCACCAGCAGCGTCGGTGAATCTCTTTTAGCCCAGACAGGTCTGCTTGACGATATCAAAGCCCTCGGCTTCCAGTTCTTTGGCGCGGGCGGTCAGGTAACCCCTTCCCCCATTCCGCCCCCTGTCGAAGAGGCCATTCGCTCGAAAAACATTGCCGTCTGCTCGCTGGTCACCAGTGCGCCGTTGACAGAGGTTTATCCGGCCTCGCTGTGCAAGATCAGCTATATCATGCCGCCTTCCCTGATAGTGATCTATGCCATCGCGGGCACGGTCCTGATCGACCCGATGAGTCAGGCCATCGCCACGGACAAGGAAGGCCATCCCGTCATGCTCAAGGAACTGCTTCCTACAACGGGCGAAATCAATGCCATGGCTGAAAAAGTGCCGCTGGCCCCGATCTATCAAACCTTGCGCGAAAACCTGCTTAAAGGCAACGAAGAGTGGGACGCGATCAAAACCCATGCCAGTGCCCAGTACCCATGGCGTCTTAAATCGACATGGATCAAGAAACCGCCTTTCCTTGACAGTGCCCCGCAACTCCCCCGCCCACTCAAGAATTGCACGAGCGGGAAAATTCTGGCGATCTATGGCGACAATGTTCCCGCCACCACCATGGCACCGGAAGGGCTTATCCCCCCCCAAAGCTCCGCCGGTCGCTATCTGACAGAACAGGGCGACAATCCCGATTCTTTGGGCCCCTATCTCTGGCGCACAGGCAATCACGACGCCATGACGCGCGGGGCCTTCGCAGGCAAAGGCCTGATCAACGCCTTGCTGCCCGTGCCAAACCGAAGCGAAACGGGCCTGACGCTCCACAATGCGGATCCCTCTCCGATACCGTTCTTTGACGCCGCCTCGCTCTACAACGACAAAAACACGCCGACCTTTGTTGCTGGCGGCAAAAATTTCGGATGCGGCAGGCTTCAGGAATGGGCCGTCAAATCCCTGCGGCTGCAAAACGTCTATGCCGTGCTGGCGGAAAGCTTCGATCCGTCTTTCCGCAAGAACCTGCTGCGCGTCGGCGTTTTGCCGCTCCAGCTGAAATCCGGCATCACGGTCACCGACCTTAACCTGTCCGGCGAGGAATTCATCCATCTGGCTGGCTTGCCGGATATCGAGCAAATCCCGGGACAGGTCATGATGACCATCGACCGCTCGGACGGCGTGGAACGCTATATGCTGCTTTGCCGGATCGACACCGCCGAGGAAATGGCGATGTACCGCTATGGCTCCATGTGGGCCATGGCCCTGATTTCCCTAGCCGATAAGGCCAAGACGTGACAAACTCCGGCCTGTCGAATCATCTTTTCAAATCAGGACAAAGCCTCCCATGACTACGCCTTCCTTTATTATCAGCGACGAGGAACTGAACGGCCTTCTAAGCCGCTATACCCGTGATTTCACCGCGCAGGACAAGGCAGGCCGCTTCGACCCTATCTCAGGCCGCCAGAAAGAAATCCAGCACCTCACCCTCATCCTTTTGCAACGCCTGCGTAAAAACGCCATGCTGCTGGGCCCCGCCGGTGTCGGTAAAACGGCGCTTTTTGTTGGGCTGGCCCAGCGTATCAACCGAGGCGAGGTTCCCAAAATCCTGCAAGGGGCGCGCATGATCGAGCTGGAAATGTCGATGATCGGCGCGGGTTCCTCCTCACGCGCCGAGCTTGAAGGTCGCCTGTTGCCCATCGTCAAGGGCGTAGCCGAGCGCAACGCCAGCGGTCTGTTCCCGCCCATCATCTTCTGTATCGACGAAATCCACCAGCTGATGATCTCGTTCAAATCGTCAAGCTACAGAGGCATCGCCGATATTCTCAAACCCTT
>JAQUHK010000165.1 GCA_028683655.1 Alphaproteobacteria bacterium | reverse complement strand
CGAGGGGCTTCGCCGGCGGAATCTAGAGTCAAGCGTTTCGCGACCGCTCACAGCTCGGATCGCGGGTGCGCCGATGCAGCTTCCTGGAGGGCCTGTCGTATGGGTTGCGAGTCAGCAGCTCGAGAGCTGGGGCTGGGAGGTTGTCTACGACAAGGAGAACCGCAGTTCTACCTGGACTGCGACAAGCCCTCAAGAAGATGTCATCACGTACACCGGCACGTACAGCAACTACGATGTCGAAGACATTCTTCAGAGCGCCAAGATCTACTACAATCTGACTGCGAGCCGGTTCGCTCCGGAGCATCTCGAGTACTCAACAATGGAGGCGCTGCTTCACGGCAATATCGTCTGTGCGGCTGACGACTGGCCGGAGTACCAGTACCCTGACGGCAATCGTCCCAAGATTGTCGCTGTCCCCAAGAGCGCGGTAGACCTCCGCAAGGGCACACGCTCTGTCTACACAGACAAGACCGAAGAAGCGTTCACAACCACGTATGTTGAACTGATCAACCAGGTTTGTCGCGCGTTTGGCATGATCTCAGACAGTGAACGACTGTCTAACGCAAGCGAGATCGCAACAGCTCGGTGGGCTGCGAATCTCGACATTCTACGTAAGGCGCATAGCCCTACAATCGCAGCCCAGGCTTACCTGGACGCGCTGAACGGCGAGGGTGAGTATGTCTGATTATGAGTTCGTCTCCTTTGATGGCCTAGCGGGCGGTGGAGAGCTTGGGATGATCCAGGCGGGCATGGAACTCAAACATCGCGCCGGTGATCTTGATCTGGGATGGATTGTTCCAGAGACGAATCGCCAAATCTTCGGATGGAACTGGGACTCGCTGTTCATCAAGGGAGGCGAATACTCTTCTCGGGACGTGAAGAGTGCACGAGTTTTGTACGGTAACTGCCCGTGTTCGGCCTGGTCAACACTGACTCGCAAGGATCTACGAGGCTCAGATGCCAAGGTTCTTGTTAGCACCAACGCGTTCTTCGACTACGCCGGGAAGATGGACCCGCCACCGGAGATCATTTCTCTCGAGTCTGTCCAACAAGCATTTTCGTCCGGTCGTGAGTATTATCAACTGCAGCGTGATCTGCTCGAGGAGCGGACTGGATACAAGTATGATCTCGTCTGGCTTATGCAGTCGAACGCCAGTCTGGGCGGATCGTCTGTTCGCAAGCGGGTCTTCATCACGATGTCACGCATTCCGTTCGGCGTTGAGTACGCTCAGCCAGCTCGAGTCGCTCGCTTCGGTGACTGTGTTCGAGACTTGGAGGGCATGGAACTCACCTCCTCTAAGCAGCCACACCGACGTCCGCCGACGTGGTGGTCCGCTCCCCGACGATCAACAGACAATGTTGACGGTCACTTCAATGACCCGTCCGAGAACAAGAAGTTCGAAGAGCTCATGAACATGGCCGCCGACATGGGTCAACCGTGGCAGATCGGCGAATCAATGGACAAGATCTGTGAGCGGGTCTACAAGCACTACGACGAACTCCCCGACGGCTGGAGTGTCGACTATCTGAAGCGTAAGAACTTCAGCCTCGGACTGAACCAGACGACGATGTGGGATCCCAACGGAATGGGCAAGGTCGTCACTGGTTCCGGGTACGCTCTCTCGGCGCATTACAAGGAGCATCGTCTACTCACTATCCGGGAAACCTTCCGTTTGCAGGGTTGGCCGGATACAGTGAATCTGTGGCCGTCACGAGACTACAAAAAGATAGTAGCTTGCCCAGGCAAGGGTGTTCCTGTCGACGCGGGTCGCTGGCTTGGTGATTGGGTGATCAAGGTGCTCGACGGTGAGCCGGGAACGGTCTACGGGGAGTTGATCGGTGAGAACGAGCGCATGGTCAACTTCACTAATTCGTACAAGTACACTCTCAATAGAGAACGGCCATGGGACCACGCAAGCAATGTTCGCCACGAGCAAGTGATGGAGGATTACTATGACGATGATGTCGCAGTCTGAGACCCCGGCGGTTCCCGACACTGACACGGAGGCTCCGAAGAAAAAGCTGAAGGCTCCGGAAGAACGTCTTACTGACCTCAATCTGCACGAAATCAGCCCGTACTTTCGTGACTTCATGGATAAGTTCGGTCTCCACGACGCAGTGACGATGACACGATGCGGTCTGTATCGGGTAGATCGCCCAGAGAAAAATGATCCCTTCCTGGACTGTGTGAACGTTGCCATCGCATACGAATGTCTCACGGTATATTATGGCCTTAACGGCTTCAAATCCGACCCCTCAGACGTACAGAACTGGGTGAAGGAAAACTTCCCTTACGATCTCTATCACGAGGATGACGACGCGATGTCGAATGTCTTCAAGGCGACATACAAAGACTACTTAGGGTTGTGAGCATGGCGGGCGTTAGTAGCTACAACGATGACCCAGACTTCATCCAGATACTACTGACGCTGCCGGACTTCCCCGAAGCATTCTGTAAGGGCAGCAAGGACGCTGCCATGTGGGACTTCTCGATCCCAGACGAGACGATCAAGCAAGCTCGGATCAGACGGTACCGAGCCGCGGCGATGTGCCGAAAAAGATGTGCACACGCAGACGCCTGCCGCGAGTGGGCGAACGAGCACCAGGAAAATGGCGTGTGGGGCGGGGAGATCTTTCCTACCCCACACGCTGCTTTTTTGAAATGTACATCGTGCCGCAAGCCGATGCTCAAACGCAAGACCAAGCGCCGGATGCCATACGGCCACGTCCCAGCGCACACGACCACCATCTGCGTGCACTGTAAGAAGACCTCTTGAGCTAGATATGTACAAATACTCATAACCTGTGATAGGATTGCTTTAGAGCACGAAACGGACACGATACGACACGAAAGAGGACGAATGAGCACAGACGACGCACGAGACGACGGAGCTGCTTCCTTCGATGATGTGCCCGATCTCGAGATCCCAACCCCACTCGCCCCCGCCGAGGTAAAAGAGCTTCCGAGCCATCCGCCCGTATTGGATTCGACAGACCTTGACATACTGAAGCGAGCAGTTGCAAGCATCTCGACCAGCTTTGAGAGAACAGCCGAGACGCATAAGACGATGGCTGCTGCTGCCGCGACCTCCGGAGAAGCGTTCCGCGAGGTCATTGCAGCTGTAGACCCTTCATCGGCTTCATCGGGCGCATGGACCACGTCATCGGCGCCATGGGTGTCGACGACGTACGACACTGACACTGACACTGACACTACGCCAGGAGCTACCATGGACGATGACAAGATCTACGACACGGTCACCAAGACACTGATCATGCCGAAACTCGCGTCTGCGCACTACGCACGTTACGACCGGTACATCTACGATCTCTACCCTCGCACAGGCGAAGTTTCGTACGAAAACGCGCCAGGCTCCGAGCGTCGCTGGATGGGCCATCGTTCGTGCACATACATGACCATGCCTGTGTCACCGGGGCACAAGCCCGACGGTCTTCGCGACATCAAGGGCTTTTTCTCGGTCGTAGGCGTCAATCAGACAATGGTAGCAAACAGCCGGTCTGATCGACTTGTACTGCACGGCTACCCGTCTGAAGCCCGTCTCAGCATCAATACCATCCTCGACTTCAGGCCGTACGTCAAGACTGCATTTCTGTACGCTGCAACACGTGGCAAACTGTTCGGCCAGAACATTGACTCCGCGAGCGTACACATTCCCTCGCTCACAGATCGAAACATCAACACCGCTGACACTGACGGTGCGTGGGTGTCGACTCTCGTGAATGTCGAGAAACTTTCGTCTACAGAGAACATGCTGGAATCCGCGCACCAGTCACTTTCTATCATCCAAGAAT
>JAQUHK010000043.1 GCA_028683655.1 Alphaproteobacteria bacterium | reverse complement strand
CTCCCATCAGATCGCGCCGTCCCAACGCCGGTACGACCAATCAATCCAAGACGACGCCCCAGGATCCGGCACCAACGCTCGCCGAAGACGGATCCGTCATTCTATCACACCTTCGCGCGCAATGGAGGGAAGCTCGCCGAGCTGTCCGTGATAGAAACGCTGCAATCAAAATCGGTGAAAGCCCACTCAAAGCGGAAAAGAATCTGAAGGCCAGCGTGCGGCAAATACATCTTGATCTGCCTAAGATCATGCGCTTCGACCCGCTGACGGGCCTCGACGCCGCGATCTATACCTATAACAAATACAACGATGCGACGTTGTTCACTTCGAAAAACACTGAACGGAAAAAAAGGGAAATCCTGAACCTGATCCACAAGAACATGGCCGCGATCAGTGCACAGGACACCAAAGCAGGCACGCGCGCCGCCAAGTTCGTCTTCGCAAAAGGCGGCAAAGGTCGCCTGCGCGAAAAGGTCCGCCCCCACACGCATCCAAGCATCAGCGTTGGGCCAAACCCTTAAAACATCCACGATAACGAAGAGAGTGGAGCGGGTGACGAGGCTCGAACTCGCGACCCCGACCTTGGCAAGAAACTTTGTTTTATTGCAAACAATGACTTAGGAGCCAGAGCTAAGTCAAAACCAGCGTCAAATCACCCCTAAAGCCACCTGTTTTGGCCGCCTGCACCAACGAGATCAAAACCTGCCAACTTTTACCTACCTATAGAAGTGTACGAAAACCCCGTATTAACCATCTCATTGGGATTATAAATGTTGCGAAGATCAACAAGGATGGGTGAAGCCATCAAGCTTTTGGCACGCGCAAAGTCAAGGCTACGGAATTCATTCCATTCAGTAAGAATAACGGCAACAGAAGCATCAGCTAATGCAGCATACGTATCATTCATCCATTTAACGTCTGACAACAACCGCTCAGCTTCCTTCATTGCAACTGGATCAAACGCCTGCACCGTTGCCCCAGCAGCCTGCAAGGCAGGAATAACGTCTAGAGCAACGCTGTCACGCATATCATCGGTGTTAGGCTTGAACGACACACCCAGCACGGCAACCTTCATTCCCTTAACGCTTCCACCAGCCGCAGCAATAACACGATCAGCCATACTTTGCTTGCGCTTGTTATTAATATCTACAACCGTTTCAACGATCCTGACAGGCGAGCCAACTGACTGAGCCGTTTTAACCAGAGCCAACGTATCCTTCGGAAAACATGAGCCACCATATCCGGGGCCAGCATGAAGGAACTTCTTGCCTATGCGACCATCAAGGCCGATCCCGCGAGCAACATCTTGTACGTTAGCACCAACCTTTTCACACAAGTCAGCCATTTCGTTAATAAATGTAATCTTGGTTGCAAGAAAGGCATTGCCCGCATATTTCGTCAATTCCGACGACTCCAATGTCGTCTGAACGATAGGCGTCTCCAACAGGTACAGCGGCCTATAAAGAGCCTTCATGACTTCTGAAGCCTGCGCGTTGTTCGTGCCAAAAACCACACGATCAGGGCGCATAAAGTCACCAATGGCAGAACCCTCACGTAAAAATTCTGGATTTGAAGCTACAGCAAAATTCGCCTTAGAATTTGTTTCACGAATATTTTTTTCAACTTCCCGACCAGTACCGATAGGCACTGTCGACTTAGTTACAACGACTGTGAAGTGATCTTCGGTGAGGTAGTTCGCAATATCCCTCGCCGCCTGATAGACATATGACAAATCCGCATGACCATCCCCGCGCCGTGTCGGCGTGCCGACGGCGATAAAGATGGCATCGACTTTTTGCACACATTTGGAAAGGCTAGTTGTAAAAGCCAAACGCCCCGCTTCGACATTCTTTTTAACAAGATCATCGAGACCGGGTTCATAGATGGGAATAATACCATCATGCAAACGTTGAATCTTGCTTTCATCGGGATCGACACAGGTAACGTTCACACCAAATTCGGCAAAGCATGCTCCCGAAACCAACCCAACGTAACCAGCCCCAAGCATAATGATATTCATCGTGTTCTCCTAGTTCTTGCTGTAAATTTTGTTTGCCATGGAATCAAACGCCATGGAACTCTTTGTACCATTCAACAAAGCGAGGTATCCCTTCTTGAATGGTCGTTGTGGGCGCGTAGCCAAAATCCCGCTTGGTCGCCTCAATGTCTGCAAAGGTTTCATAAACATCGCCGGCCTGCATGGGAAGAAAATTGTAAACCGCCCCCTTCCCCAAAGCCTTTTCGATCTCGCTGATATAATCCATCAGTGTTTCTGTTTGGGAATTACCAATGTTGTAAAGGCGGCAGGGAACCTGATCCGGCTGCAAGCGCATGGGGTTCTTCAAAACGCCAACGATTCCCGCAATAATATCATCGATATAGGTAAAGTCTCTACGCATCTCTCCGTTATTGAAAACGGGAATAGGCTTGTCCGCAAGAATATTTGAGGTAAACAGATAAGCCGCCATATCGGGCCGCCCCCACGGGCCATACACTGTAAAGAAGCGAAGACCCGTACAAGGCATTTTGTACAAATGCGCATAAGTATGAGCTATTAGTTCATCACTGCGTTTGGTTGCAGCATAAAGCGAAACAGGCTTTTCAACGGGATCATCGACGGAGAATGGTGTTTTCGTGTTCCCGCCGTAGACGGAAGATGAACTGGCATAAACAAACTGTTCTAATTTGGGCAAGCGACGCGCCAGCTCGGCCACGACAACAAAACCCATCACATTTGTTTCCGCATAGGCAAATGGATTAATCAGCGAATAACGAACCCCCGGTTGAGCAGCGAGGTTAACCACATGTGTAACATCGCGGCAGGAGTCTTCCAAACCAAACATCGCTTCTTTATCAGCAATGTTTATCTTATGAAAAACAAAGGCTCCCTTTCCCGCGCTGCTGACACGCTCAAGGCGGGCTTTTTTCAGATTGACATCATAGTAGTCATTAAGATTATCGATACCGACAACCTCATGACCTGTTGCCAAGAGTTCCATAGCCAAGGATGAGCCAATAAACCCAGCTACACCTGTTATCAGAATTTTCATTATACCCTTCCATTCATATAAAAGAATCTCTGCCCCAGCCAAGAATTATACAGATCCTTCAAAGGACAGCCACCCAAGGCGTCAAAAGCTTTTAAGAAAATGAGCGTTTGCTCTTTTGTTCCGACAACTTAGACCAGAGCACATGGCAAAGGACGGCAAAGACTGATATCGGCCATAATGCTGAAGCTAGTCCCGCCAAATAGATATTTCTATCTTCAGGCTTTGTTGTTATTTGCCCAATGACAAAGAATAAGATGGCAACAAAGCCGTATGAAACAATCATCCACGTATCCATTTGTCCCTCTCACTGTCAGTGTCTCTACACGTGAGGTAAAGTCAAGAGGACTTTACCTCGTCAATGCATATTTTGAAAGGTAAAATACACGGAGAGGCCCCACTCGAGCATTGTGATTATGACTCTAAAGATTACTTGCCCCTTAGGGTCTTAATAAGGTAGAAGCTACCGGATAATCGTAGCACATTATGCGACCCCACATCAAACTGCCTTGGAGTATCTATTAGTGTACGGAGTTGAACATAGCGAGTGTTCTTATAAGTCAAGCGCACTTCGCGGGGCAGCTTATGTAATTGCAGCCCAGTTAGTTAGAGTTGTATTGCTTTTCTCATCAATTATTGTCCTGTCACGCCTTCTCTCGCCAGAGGATTTTGGTCTTGTGGCTTGCCTAACACCTGTCATCGCATTCATAGGCTTATTTCAAGACATGGGCATGCAACAGGCAATTATTCAACGAAAGACAATCACTGATAAACAGTTAAACGAAATTTTTTGGGTCGTTTTTGCTACTGGAATGGCTTGTGCTATAGTCTTATGCTTAATGAGCCCTCTTGTTGCTTGGTTCTACAATGACCCGCGACTTCTTCCTTTATCTATAGTTGCAAGCTGTTCCCTTTTACTAACAAGTATCGCCTCAATTCCTCTAAGCATTCTTAACAGAGCCATGCAATTCAAAAAGCTTGCTTTCATAGATGTCACGGCAAATATCGTGGGTTTTGTAACACCCATTGTTGGGGCCATATACTGCATGAAATACTGGGCTCTAATCCTTCAACCAATTTCCATCGCACTTGTCACCGCTGTTGGAGCTTTATGCATAAATGCGTGGAAACCTGGCAGATTATGTTTTTCGATTGACCGCGACATCGTGGGGTTTGGCGCAAATTTGACCGGCTTTAATTTTGTCAACTTTTTTGCTCGCAATTTGGACAATGTTCTGATAGGCCGCACACAAGGCCCACTTGAGCTTGGTTTTTACGACCGTGCTTATAAATTGCTGCTCTTTCCCTTGTCCGCCATCAACGCCCCCCTTTCTAAGGTTATGATACCCATTTTAAGTAGAATTCAAACTGATAAAGACCGTGCACAACGAGTTTATATGTGTGTCTCTGGCGTATTGGCCTTTGTCGTCACGCCTGGTATGGCTGCATTGATGGCCGTTCCACATGACGTTGTCCTGCTGTTGTTTGGTGTAAAATGGCAAGCGGTTGGACCCATTTTCTTCTGGTTGGGCCTTGCTGGTCTCGTACAACCGTTATACGCAACTTCGGGTTGGCTTTTTATTTCACAAAACCGAACCAAGGAATATTTTCGCTGGGGAGTTTTTGCATCTACAACAACTATTCTATCATTCTTCTTGGGCCTTCATTGGGGCGCATTGGGTATTGCAACGGCTTTCGCTGTAACAGAATGCTTTATTCGCGCTCCTTGCCTATATTGGTATGTGGGCAAGATAGGTCTTGCCAAAACTTCCGACTATGCAAAGATCCAACTTCCCTTGATAGCTGCCGCTGGACTGACATGGATAGTGGTCAGATATTTTTTTCAAGAAGAACTGGCTTTGCATGGAGCGGCAATAATTATCGCCTCTCTTTTACTTTCCTACACAGTAGCTGTTTGTTCTTTTTTATTCAATACTCTTGGAATCTCTGTGCTAAGTGAGTTGGGGTCTCTTCCATTGTTCTTCTTGCGCATGAGAGAGGGCACTTCGTTTAAAGCGGATGATGAAAAGGTTTCATCATGAGAAAAACATTTATCAGCCTTCTATTTCTGGGCTTTCTGTTTTTGGGAACTGGTTCTTTCGCATCAAGCGAAGAAACACCCCCCAGTTTCGACGACACAATTCCGTTTGGCTTTGGAGTCAATATCCACACGCATGCCAGCTTTCCGTCAAGCTTAGATCCCATTGGCGATGTCGGTTTTAAAGTTGTGAGAACCAATTTATATTGGCATCACGTTGAAAGCAGTATGGGTGTTTATGATTGGAGCCAATATGACAAACTGCTTCAAAAGATGGCAGAGGCTCATATTCGCCCTTTGATGGTCCTAAGTTTTTCTAATCCTCTTTATGAACCAATGCTAGAAATGCGAAGCCCCCTAAATAAAGTGTTCAGAAAAGTGGCTCCTCCGACTCATCCTGAAAGCATCGCAGCCTTTGCTAGGTATGCAGCGCAGGCCGCAAAACGGTACAAGTCTTACAACGTTATTTGGGAAATATGGAATGAACCAGATTACATGACCTTTTGGGTTCCAGTCGCCAACGGTGATGAATATGCGCGCTTGGCAGCTGCAACATGTCAGGCCATAAAAGGCCAAAACCCTCGCGCCATAGTTATTGGTCCAAGCGCATCCGGATTTCCTGAAAATGAAGGTGCAAAGGACTGGTGGAAACCTTTCTTGAAAAGCACTGCCATGGATTGCATTGACGCCATTAGCATTCATCCATATGTGCGTGGGGTTGGCAAAGGCCCAGAAAACAATCTTGCACGTTATAAGAAATTTCGTGAATTTGTTAATCAGTATACGCCCAAAAATCTCCCCATTATTAGTAGTGAAGCAGGCTTCACAACGACCGACTCTGGGGTATCTGATGAACAACAGGGTGCTTTGCTCGTAAGAAACTACATAACAAATTTGGCCGTGGGTGTCCCCTTATCTGTATGGTACGATTGGAGAAATGATGGTACTGACCCGCAAGAACGTGAACACAACTTTGGCCTCATTACCCGTGAGGGGACGAAAAAAAAGGCACTCTATGCCGCGCGAACGCTTACTCGATCACTTGACGGCTATCGTCTGGTCTCAAGAGTGAAATTGGACCAACCATATGACAATACAAATAATTTTGTATATTCTTTCAAAAACCCGCAAAAGCCAGACATTCTTGTTGCGTGGACAACGGAACCACATGCCCACAAGATTCAGATTCAACTTTGGCATGAAGGAGAACCACTGATTAATGTCTATGATGCAATAGGGAAGACACGCCCTTTTCAGATTTTGGATGGAAAAATTGTTATAGAAATATCGAGTGTGCCACAATACATAACGATGTCAAATCAGCAGGAGGTGAGATGATCGAGCCTGTAGTCACAAATAAAGACACATTTTTTCATCTCGTAAAGTCGGATGTGTTGCGGTGGAGACCGATCTATAGCCATTTTTTCTTTATTCGGTTATTATTCTTACAGCATGGGTTTCAGTTGGCCTTTTCTCTTCGTCTTCAAAAGGTGCTTTTACGTATGCCCTTAGTCGGAAAGATACTGTCACTTTTTCTTTGGTACTTTACCTGCGTTATTACCAGCTCTGAATGTAGTCCTTTATCTCAATATGGTGCAGGCCTCTATTTTCCGCATCCTGTTGGCGTAATTATTGGCAGTAAGTGTGTTATCGGCAACAATGTCTCGATCTATCAGAGCGTAACAATTGGAAGAAAATCTTACTCAGAAGATGGCTATCCAATCATTGATGACGGTGCTTTTGTCTATGCAGGAGCAAAGATCTATGGCCCCATTCGCATTGGCAAAGACTCTGTTATTGGTGCAAATGCTGTCGTTACGCAAAGCATACCGAACAGAATGGTTGCTGTTGGAATTCCCGCTAAAATTATCAAAGAAAGGCCTGTCGTAATATGAGATTTCTTTCCGCATCAGGAATGTTTGCACCTTTTTTCGGCGGCGGAGCCGAATTTTCTAGTTTTAACCTTGCAAAATGGCTCCTCAAACAAGGGCACGACGTCGGCGTACTCACGACAGCGCCGACACCAAACGACGTTTTGAACGGCGAACTCTACGAAGGCCTGCGCATGTGGCGCATTTACATGCCACGTCCCTACACAATCCACGAAAAAGGGAAATCATGGGTTAAGCCCTTGTGGCACTTGCAAGACCATCTTGATCCCGCCAACCAAAGAATAGCGGCAAGCATCTTGGATGCATTTAAGCCGGACTTTGTTAATATGCATATTCTTCAAGGGCTAGGTCACAATCTAATCAAGGAAATCGCAAAACGCGACATACCCGCCTTGTATTTTCAGCACGATTTGGGGCTAGTTTGTATCAAGCGTTCTATGTTCGTGAACGGTAAAGATTGTCCAAACCAGTGTCACCTATGTAAGCTTTCATGCCGTTATCAAGAAGCCCTTCTAAGAAAAATACCTAGGCTCACGCTTTGTTCTCCCTCTCAGGCAAATCTGAACAAAATAAGTAGATATTTTCCTTTATCCGACTTTCATAACAAGGCGACGTTGAATGCGAACAGCTATCCGCCTCCAACGCTAGATCGAGTCAAATCTGATATACCCCGCCTTCTTTACGTTGGACGTCTGCATCATACGAAAGGCATCGATATCCTCCTCAAGGTTTGTCAAAAAATTGCAGAAAATCACGTTTTCCATCTGACGGTCGTCGGCGGAGGACCGGATGAATCTAACCTTAGAAATTCCTGCGCAAACTTTTCTTGGTGCACGATAATTGGATCAGTTCCGCAACAGGAAGTCAGCAATCACATGTCAAATTGTGATCTTTTGCTGATCCCGTCTCTTTGGGCCGAAAATTCTCCTGGCGTTGTTATACACGCTTTAACCCTTGGCGTTCCTGTTCTTGGCAGTAATAAGGGCGGAATCCCTGAGCTTGTCGAACATGACCGGAATGGCCTTTTGATCGCTGCGGGAGACGAGGCTGCTTGGGAAAGCGCCCTTCGCCTCGTATTAGAAAAGCCTGAGAACTTAGCACGCTGGCGGAAATACGCTTTGGAGAATGCCCATCGATTCTCGCAAGATAATTTAGCAAAAGCGATATATGCGATAATCGAAGAAACAATGGCGCGAGCTGTCGTTAATAAGAGGTAATATCTATGCTGCTTGGGGTGCCGCAGAAACCAGACAATGAGGCAAGGAGGGCTTTAAAAGAAAAGCCGTACTGGTTACTATCGTTTCTCTTTTTTTTAGCCATTATTCTTGTACCTTTTCAAAACACAGCCTTGTCGCAAACGCCGTTGCGTTACCTAGGCGCCTCGCTTTCATTCGTGCCGATAACGTTTTTTTGCTTATTCAGTTTTCTAAGCAGGTTGTTAAATCGTCGTATTGGCTCGCCCGAAAAATGGCTCGCAGGTCTTTTGTTGTACTCTGTTGTTGCCTCAGTTTGGGGTCTTATTGCTATTGATGCAGGTGCTATAAAAACGTCATTTTTGGCAGTAAAATTCTTGACCAACACAGCACTGAATATTCTTTTAATATACCCGATCTTTGTCGCACCAACACCCAATAAAACTTTTAGGCGTGCAATAAGTTTGTCGTTCTTTCTTGCAGTTATAGGATATGTTCTAATTGATGTCCTATCCATTCCTTTTTTCGGCGCCCCGTCTTTCCTAAAAATCACTTGGGGCACAACATTTCCAAGCGGTTTTTCCTTAGAGCAAAGCACTTTTGCCGCGACGGTGTGTTTGCTGTCTCTGATTTCCGCTGTTTTAGCTCAACGACGAATCACTAGATGGTTTTATATTTCTATTGCACTTGTTTTTGTCACCATATTGTCCGCTTCCAAAGGGACGACACTATGTTTAGTTCTCGCATTTGGTTTTTCGTTTTTGTTTTCAGGCCGAAAAGGCAAGGGAGGATTTACGCTTAAGTTGTTAGGTCTATGTTTTGCAGCATTCTTATCGTTTTTTGTTTACGATCAGATGGCTGAGCGTTTCCAGAGTGATCTGGATAGTTCATCATCCTCATCGACAAGATCTATATTGATTCTGACTTCAATCCCGTCTGTTATAGAAAATCCATTGGGTGTTGGCTATGCGAATTATATTCCAGCCATAATGGTATATACCCAACCAGTAACAAAATGGGTGCGTGAAAATCTTATCTCGAATGCGACAACGCGTGAACTTGAATCTTACTTTGCACAAGAAGATAAAATGGCACTGAATATTAAGGCACAATTCTTCGAGTATTTGATGGTTTTTGGCATACCTGGTTTATTTCTTCTCATAAAATTCCATTTGTATTTATATAAAAGGATTGTATGCATACATGAATCAAACCGAGAAACGTATCTTCTACTCTTTTGGTTTGTCGTCTTTAGTCTGTCATCGTATATTTCAGCACTAGGCCTTTATTTATACACAGTGGCTTATGCTGTTCTTTTGAAAGGCCCATCCCTTTATGCACAGGAGTCTAACAAAAACCACAAGTCAACACCGATGTAAATAGAGTCACATAACCGAAGAATCCCTCATAAAAGGCCACATTTTCCTGAAAGAAGGACGTAGTGATGAAACACATTTTAGTTGTTGCTCCTGATTTTCCATTCCCACCCAACCACGGTGGTCGGGTTGATGTTTGGTCACGGCTGAATCTCTTGAAAAAGATGGGTTTCACAATTGACCTTATGGCTTCTGTAAAAGAACCTCCGTTGAAGGAAGATATAAGTATTGTAAAGGGAATAGTAGACAATCTTTTTGTTCTCTCTCGTGGCTGGGCACTAAGCGGTATGTTCGGAATTAACCCGAATCAAGTTGCTAATCGCAGTGCCTTCAGCCGTCACAAACTTGAAGCGAACTATGACATCGTTTTAATCGAAGGCTCCCCCTGTGGGGCAGTTCTGCAGAACTCAACGCTAAAGGCCAGAAATATCGTTCTGCGAGTTCATAACGATGAGTCACTCTATTTTAGAAAACTTTCAGCCAGCACAAACCATCCGATTAAGGCACTTTATTATTTCATTGAGTCTCTCCGGTTTGCGCTTTATGAGCGAACACTTTCACAGAAACTAGAGCACTTTCTTTTTATATCAAAAGAAGAGCTCTCTCGTTTTATGCATACATTTCATGATAAACACACTGCTTTTCTTCCTCCTACGCCCCCAAACATAACGCGGCGGCAAAAGGTCACGAAGAAATTAACAAACAGGGTGCTTTTTATCGGATCTCTTTTCATGCCGAATAACAGAGATGGCCTTGAATGGTATATGGGCTGTGTTCATCCGCTTTTGCGCAAGACCTGTGAATACCAGTTTGTTGTTGCAGGAAATCCGAAAGGAATGTCGCTTGATTGGCTTACGAAAGGTCCTTATGGCGACGAAATCGAGCTTCATGTTTCGCCGCCATATCTTGACTCAATCTACGAAGGTGCAGATATTTTCGTCAATCCCATGAGGTTTGGCGCAGGCATGAAAATTAAGACGATTGAAGCCCTTTGTCGAGGGTTACCCATGGTAAGCACAACCACGGGAATTGAAGGGATAGGCTTGGAGGATGGGATCCATATTTTTCAAGCTGACACGCCGGAGCTTTTTGCAAAGCGTATTACCGAATTGCTTAACAACCAAGACAGAGGCAGGGAGCTCGTTAATAACGCGATTACTTACATCGAAACCGAGTTCAATACACAAAAGAAACTTGAGAATTTTCTCAATCAAGTTTTAGATGGGGTGCCCACAATCTCGCCATATAGTTTATAAATATTTTTGGCCATGCGATCCGCAATAAAGTATGCAAGAAATCTTTTATAACCCGCTACGCCCAATTCTTGCAGTTTTTGACGCTCAACCTGTTTAAGCATCGCGGTTAACGCCCCGACGTTTTCTTTGGGGAACAAATAACCCGTTTTGCAATGTTGAATGATTTCCGGCAGCCCTCCGACGTTTGATGCTATAACCGGCTTACTCAATCGCATCGCCTCAACAGCTACGAGGCCGAATCCCTCCCATCTGGAGGGCATAACCACAACATCACCGGCCGCCATCTGCGCCGCGATCTGGGCAGGTGTTTGCCACCCCAACGCTTCAACATGCGGAAACGGCTTAAAATCAACTGTAAGGCCGCCAGTAACGGCCCCCCCAATCACGCGTGCACAGACTGTGTCCTGTAAAGGCGCAATAGCGTCAAGGAATATATCAATGCCTTTTTGCCGATCCAGTCTGCCGACAAAGAGAATTTTTAACCGCTCGTCTTGCCATGGCGCAGGGTCGTGTGGGGGGGGCACTTGAGCAATCCCGTTATAGACCGTTACCAGCTTATGAGCCGGAATCCCTAACTTGATCCCCTGTTCGCGTTCATAGTCCGAAATAGCAACAATACGCGCTGTTATGTGGGATAAAACGCGCTCAACATGAGTAATAGCCTTTTTCTTGAAAGCACCTTGCTCCATATCCGTTGCCCAACCATGTGGACAATAGACAACCGGAATGCGCCAAAACAAACAGAGAGGGCGCACCACGAACCCAGCAATTGTTGATTGAGCATGAACAATGTCGGGCTTGAAAGTCCTTAATATCTTGACAAATTCAACAACAAGATAGAGTAAACCGAATTTTCGGTTGGGCCTCGAAAAGGTAAAAATATGCTTTAGAGCAGGGTTTGAAATGTGGTGCCGATGCTCGTAAGGTACAAGAATCTGAACATTTTTGGCTCCGTACAATGACACTTGGAGTGATGCCAGTTCGTTTATATAGGTTCCAACCCCACCCATGACAGATTCTCCGACATGAAGTACCTTCATCCTAAAATCTCCCGCATTGGCAATTCAAAAATATAGCCTATAGAACCAAGGCTAAATCTTTTTAAACTATTTATTCATAACGGGTCTACCCTTTTCATCAACAAAAGTGTAAAAGACAAGACGCAGGATCCCATCCCCTTTTGCTGGAGTTAACTTTATGAATAAAAAGATTGTTGTTTTTGGTGCTTCCGGATTTATTGGTGGACATCTTTTGCGCAAACTGGTGAAAGAAGGAAACTATAAGATCGTTGGGGTTGACTTGGTTTCACCCAAAAATCCAGTTCCGTCTGTCGAGTATGTCATCGGTGATGTTCGCGATCTATCCTCCTTCGATATTGACGGAGACATTCAACTCGTCGTTAACCTTGCCGCCATCCATAAAACGCCGGGACACCCAGAAGAAGCCTACTATGAAACCAACATTCTTGGAGCGGTTGAGATATCCAAGTTTGCTCGTAGAAAAAACATTCATGAAATCATCTTTACAAGTTCCATTTCTGTATATGGTCCAGGAGAGGAGACAAAAACAGAGAACTCACCCTTGCTCCCAACGTCTGCTTATGGATGGTCCAAAATGATAGCAGAAAAGGCCCATCTCTCTTGGATGGAGGAAGCCACCCAAAACCGTCTGATCATTTGTCGTCCTGCCGTTATTTTCGGGGCAAACGAAGGGGGGAACTTTTCCAGGTTGACCAAGCTTTTGAAAAAGGGCTTCTTCATCTATCCGGGAAGAAAGGATACAATCAAGGCCTGTTTCTACGTTGAAGACCTGATTGACGCCTTGTTATTTGCTTGGAAACAGCAAGAACGGTTTGTTTTGTTTAACGGATGTTATCCTGATCGTTTCACTATCGAGGAAATCGTGGAGACGTTCCGCGCGACACACTTCCCTAAAGTCAAAACACTTCTTTTTCCTTTAAAAGTTATTTTAGCGATTGCTGCCTTTCTGAAACCTTTTTCTATCGTGGGGCTAGGCATTCATCCTGACCGTGTCATGAAGCTTGTGCGATCAACCGATGTTATCCCCAACTGGCTACAGTCAAAAGATGTTGCAAAAACAAATGCCTTGATCGATGCTTTTGACCATTGGAAAAAAGACTCGGACGGACGCTTCGACTAACGGGGACATACCATATAATGGCCAACGCCTTGTACTGCCAAAATTTACCAACATTAAGGCCACGCCTTTTCCTTACGTTAAGTCTCGTTGCCCTGATTTCTTGCTTCTCCCCAACGTTGTGGTCCCTCTTTTCGGCGTGGGGGGCCGACGAATATAGCCATGCCCCCTTGATTGTTCCTCTTGCCGCCCTAATAGGCTGGCACCTACTTACAGAAAAGAAGCCGCAACTTGCGGCTTCGTGGTGGGGTGTCTTAGGTGTTTTTGTGGGGCTTCTGCTTTTGGTTGTCTCAAGCCTGTCAGCTTTCGAACCCCCCTCAAATTACGGTATGCTTCTTGCGATTGTTGGCTTTTCACTGGCTTTCTTCGGAAAAGCGACTACGCGCACGCTTGCGCCAGCTTTTGTGTACCTTCTGTTTGCTATCCCTTTGCCCAAACTGATTTACACCACGTTGTCTTCGGAAATGCAGCTTATATCCTCAACACTTGGCGTATATGGCCTGAGGTTATTCGGTTTCCCCGTCTTTCAAGAAGGCAACATTATCGACCTTGGCATCTACAAGCTTCAAGTCGTTGAGGCGTGCAGTGGTCTGAGATACCTTTTCCCGCTGATGAGCTTCAGTTTTCTTATCGCGTTTCTTTTCAAGGATGCAGCGTGGAAACGTGGCTTTATCTTTTTGTCGGCCATTCCGTTATCAATTTTTATGAACTCCCTGCGGATCACCATTATTGGTATCACCGTCAATTTGTGGGGCATCGAAATGGCGGAGGGGTTGCTGCACCTTTTTGAAGGATGGGTCATCTTTACCCTGTGCTTGGTTCTTCTTTTTATAGAAACCACCATTCTTGGCTCCCTTTTTCAGCAAAATGGAAAAAGGGGCAACTTAAACCTTCATTACTTTGGGCTTCCCCAAGGGGCCGCAGGGGCAGGGACTTTTCGCATAACGCCACAATCCTTGTCCGTTTTTATCCTTTGCTTGTTTTTCAGCGTGGTTTCTCTCTCTGGTGTCCTTCACAATCGAAAAGAATCCATTCCGGCGCGTCAGTCTTTTCTTTCGTTTCCGCTTCGGATCAACGACTGGACGGGCGAACAAAAGGTATTATCAAAAAATGAGCTTGCGACCCTCCAACTTACAGACTACTGGTTTGCCGAGTATCACAACAAGGCTAACAACCCGCCCCAATCTCCCATCAACCTCTACATGGCCTATTACGCCAACCAGCGCGTGAATGCTTCAATCCATTCGCCTAGCAACTGTCTTCCGGGAAGCGGATGGAAAATCGAGGAAAAGTCAATCGTTCCCGTGGCGCTGAACAGCCAAAGCTTCCCCGTAACGCGAATGATTATTCGCCGGAACGAAAATGAAGCCCTTCTGGTCTATTACTGGTTTCAGGGACGAGGTCGCATCCTAAACGAACAATACGGTGCCAAATGGTATCTTTTCCTCGACTCGCTATTAAAAAACCGCAGCGACGGCGCACTGGTTCGATTAACGACAGCTCTCCCGCCAGATACAGACGTGGGCGTTTCTGATCAGCACATGACCTCTTTCCTTTACGGAATAGTTCCACTTCTTGACGCTTACATTCCAAGCAAGTAAACACTTTCTTTGTCATGGATGCCTGCAACTTACTCACCCTGCTTATACTGCCTCAATACGCTTAATACACAAGCGGCTGAGGTTTGTTGGTAGAGTGTAGACTCCTGAAGAAACAGCCAACTCTTGTGTACTGTCATCATCAAAAACATACTTCAATCCATTAACTCCGCTGGGAATTGTCAAAGAAAGAGTATCCGCTGCGCGAGTCGCTGTAGTTCCTGCCGTATAAATAAATGAACTCGCTTGCCATCCCTGTTCAACTTGAGCTCCCCACACGCTAAAAACCGACCCGCCACCAATCGCAAAAGCAATGAAGAAAACTGAAGATTGGCTTGATCCTGTTCTGATCCGATAACTGAAACGGGTCCATCCGTTCGGCCATAGCGTACAGGTGGCGTCATAGGCGGCGGCACCAGCCGATACAAGCGAGCCTGACGACGTATCAATATGCAGATATGCGTTATTTGTCGATTCTTCGGCATTCTGGGCTCCGACACGAAGTATAGAGCTTCCGGAAAAGCTTCTGACAAAACCGGAAACGCTGTAATCCATCCCGCTCGATACGCCAGACGATAAGTTGATATAACGCCCGCCATAAGCCACACCGGCCGTTATCTGGCTGGCATTTTGCGAACCATCTGGGCTTGCATACACATTATCGACGACCATCGCCCCATTATTTGCAGTCCACAAGCTCGGCAAACAGGAGCGCGTATGAAGGTTTGTCCGTTGCGGCTCGATAAGCAGCCCATTGCAGGCATGGGATGAAGGATCAAAATCAAATCTGGTTTGATCGGCGCCAAGCGTTTCCAGCCAACCCGTTTGCCCGCACCTCGCCCCCGACGAAGCGCGCACATAAGACATCGAACCAGACAACCTGCCACTGGCAAAAGACCAATTCAGTTTCTTCTTGTCCGACAACAACAGGATGAGATCACTCATGTCAGACGCTCCGCAAAACCAGTTGCAGAACGCGAGCTGCGCTCTGGGAAATCGGCGTCAAAGAGGTGCCTGAGCGAATTCGCAGGTATTGAAGCGGCGCGAATTGAGCCGGCTTCTCGACTGCAACGTATGAGACAAGCTTTCCAGCCATAAGCACTTCATCTCCGTTTTGATCGACCACATCAACCCATGTAGCCCCTGCATCCGGCGACATCTGAAATGTCAGATTTGCCGTCGTCCATTCCGATGGCATCACAATGCCAAATAACCGCAACCCACCTAAGTTGATGGTGCCTGTAAGAGAATCCCCAGATTCAATTGCAACAGGAAACGCCTCCCAAACCGAAGCACAGGTATCTTTCAGTGACATAATTTCTTCCTTTCTTTTACACACAAAAAAAGCGACCCGAAGGTCGCTTGGTGACTTCATCGAACCCGACAGTTTTTTGAAAGACAAAAAAACCGACCTCCTTCTGGGGGGTCGGCTGATCAGCTCACTTGACTGTCAAATCTGATTATCTGCACACTGCCGATTTTAGGCGCAGCTATGCGTAAGGGTGTCAATAACATACCCCACCTTGTTTGTCAAGATAAATATACTA
>JAQUHK010000042.1 GCA_028683655.1 Alphaproteobacteria bacterium | reverse complement strand
AAAACGCCATGGGACGCAAAGGTTGAGGAGGTGGGAAGATGGATCGCGAAATCATCATCGAAATCGTTTGGGTAGTATCGTGTGTCGGTTCCTTTCTGCTCGGTATGTTCGTCAGCAGGGCCACGTTCTTCGACGATATGATCATCTCAATCAAGACCCCCCGCCCCAAACCAAAAACCAACCCCGAACCCCCAACCACATGACCTCGCCCCCGACCCACCAAGTCGGCGGATTTGTTTTTTAAATAGGTTTTATCTTCGTCGAAGACGTTAAAATATCGACGACATTTTCAACTTCTCCTGGTTCCAAAATATCTTTTAAGGAAAATACATGTTCAGCGATGTTATCCCAGTTTACTACGAAGACACCTGGGTTTTCCTTGATATTATAATTTGTTCTTGGCCCAAATCCTAACCAAGGTCTAATTTTATAGCCCTTAATCAAACGCTCTAGTTCCGTTCGATTATTCTCTACTTGTTCGAATGCATCTGAGTATCTTTGTAGCTTGTGAAAAAAATTTTTGAAAATTTTTCTATGATAAACCGCAAACTTACCTCGCCAATTCTTAATCTCTAGGACGATTATTCCCTTTTTGCTTATCAATATTCCATCTATATCGCCTCCCGAGTTCATTGGGTATTTCGAAATATATACGTAGCCATCATCTAGTTTGACTGATAATTTTTCAATGAATAAATTTTCTCCATCATCACCAATTCTGAATTTTTCTATATACCTTTTCAGCGATTTGCGATCTTTGCTGGAAATAATTTGGAATAATGCAGCTAGTATGATTATTACTGACATTTGCCAAGGCCCATTGAAAATGTAGGCGTATACCGATATTGATAGAAAAACGAAAACAACTAGAGATGCTAGTAGAATCAGATATGACCTATCTAATTTTGATAAATGGCTGGGATATCTTATTAATCTCACGCCCCAATTATAGCTTAAAAACTTAAAACCGCTCATCCTTGCCTAAACTGCTCGGAATTGTTAATCTGCGGTCGCTCGGAGAGGTACCCAAGAGGCTGAAGGGGGGAGATTGCTAATCTCCTAGGCGGGCATTAAACCCCGCGCGAGGGTTCGAATCCCTCTCTCTCCGCCAGGTAAAAACCGTCGTGATACGACGGTTTTTACGTGCTACGGCTTCGGAAATATTTTAATCACCAAGACATATTGCGTTAAATTCAGTTCAATGTAACTTATTCGCGCATTGTATTGCATGATTTATTGACATAAGTGGGTTAAATCTATAAAATTGTATATATGACAAAACAAACCGTAATGCCTCAAAAAGCGCTTGGTGAGCGCATCCAGAAGCTACGGCAAGAACACGGCTATTCTCAGGAGCAATTGGCCGCTCATCTTGGTGTTTCTAGACAAGCGATTGGCCAGATCGAAAAAGGTGAGCGATCAATTGACGCTCTTGAAGTTGTCGCCCTCGCAAAAGCTCTTGAAGTTTCAATAGATTGGATTGTTCAGCCTGAGAAAAAGGTTCAAAATGAAACTGTTCCTCAAATGGAGCGGAATCTTCATTTTTCATTCAACAAAGAAAAGTTCCGACAGACACTCCTTTATATTTTGAGCGTTTGTGGCGGTAAGGCGAATATCGGCGAAACTGTTTTATATAAGCTGCTCTATTTCATCGATTTCAACGCCTTCGAAATTTTAGGGAAGCCCGTAACTGGGATGCAATATGTAAAGATGCAGTTCGGTCCGGTTCCACGACGGGGGCAATATCGTGATGCCGTGAAAGAGATGGTTGAGAAGAACGAATTGAAGATATTCATGCAGGAATATTACGGGATGCCGCAAAAGAGATATGTGGCTCTAGCTGATCCGGATATCAAGGTATTTTCTATTGAAGAAAAAGAGCTTATTGATCGCGAGATTCGCGTTCTGTCGGATTTTACCGCCACGAAGATCGCCGAGTACGCGCATGGAGATGCGCCTTGGGTTCTTGCGGAAGACGGTGAGCCGATTCAATACGCGGATGTCGTTGAGCGAACGGCTCCGTATGCTCAAGTGGATCGATGGGCAAAGTGGCAAGAGGCTGGTGCCGCAGACGTAGCAAAACACCTGAAACCGTTAACAAAGGAAGAGCGGGATTATTATGAAAGCCTCAGACCATAAGTCAAATCACGGAGAGATCTGGTGGGTCAACTTCGAACCATCAACCGGCCATGAATATAAGGACGTTCGTCCGGCTTTGATCGTTCAGGCTGTTGAGTTAGAAGCGTCTCGAGTTATCACCGTTATTCCTTTGACGACAAAAGTTGGTAAGGGTGAGGTTTGCGATGTCGTCATTGTTAAAGACAAGCAAAATCGCCTCATGAAGGATTCACTCGCAAAGATTCAATTCGTTCAATCCTTTGATCGCACGCGTTTCGATTTCTGCATCGGTAAAATCAGCGATGAATCATTGCGGCAAATTAAAGAATCCTTACGCGTCCATCTTGGATTAAACAATTAATATGAAAGAAGCAAAAGCACGCATTAAGATCAATAAGCTGCTAGAAGAATCCGGTTGGCGGTTTTTTGATGATGAGAATGGACAGGCGAATATCTCGCTTGAGAGCAATGCGAAGTTGACCAAGAAATCCTTCGATGAGATGGGTGAAGATTTTGAGAAAACAGAAAACGGGTTTATCGACTACCTGCTTTTGGATGAAAAAGGATTCCCGTTGGCAGTGCTCGAGGCGAAAAAAGAGGATAAGGCTCCGCTGGATGGTAAAGAGCAGGCGCGAAGATATGCGCAATCGCAAAACGTTCGATTCATCATCTTATCGAATAGCAATCTTCATTATTTCTGGGATATCGAGGCTGGCAATCCCGAAGTCATCACCGAGTTCCCGACGCTGGAATCCATCGGTCATCGTGGATCGTTTAAGCCCGACATAACTGCTTTATCGAAAGAGAAGGTGGAGCCAGATTATGTCGTGCTAACTCAAATGCCTGCGTATGCCGCAGATCCAAGTTGGCAGAATGAAGCTGATAGACCCTCGTTTATCAAAGATAAGGGCTTGCGTTTCTTGCGTCCGTACCAGATGCAGGCGGTTCATGAACTTCAAAAGGCTGCGAAGAAAGGCCAGACGCGTTTTCTATTTGAAATGGCTACAGGCACAGGAAAAACATTGACCGCTGCGGCCGTTATTCGTTTATTTTTGCGAACGGGTAATGCCAAACGTGTTTTGTTTTTGGTTGATCGCATTGAGCTTGAAAATCAAGCAGAAAAGGCATTCCGCAATAATCTGAAGAATGATTACAAGACCGTAATTTGGAAAGAGAACCGGGATGATTGGCGAAAAGCCGAGATTGTTGTGTCGACGGTTCAGTCATTCGTCCACAATAACAAGTGTCAAAAGCTATTTTCACCTACTGATTTTGATTTGGTAATTTCGGATGAGTCGCACCGCTCCGTTAACGGAAACGCGCGCGCCGTATTTGAATATTTCGTCGGTTACAAGCTTGGTCTGACTGCTACGCCAAAGGATTATCTGAAGAAGATTGATACCTCTAAGTTGCGTGGCGAAGATCCACGAGAATTTGAACGTCGTCAGTTGCTTGATACCTACAAGACGTTTGGTTGTGAGAGCGGCGTGCCTACGTTCAAATACAGCTTATTGGATGGTGTGAAGGATGGATACCTCGTGAATCCGATAGTCGCGGATGCCCGTACAGAGATCACGGCCGAACTTCTCTCCGAAAAAGGCTATTCTTTGTTGGTTGAGAATGATGAGGGGGAGAAAGAAGAAAAACTGTTTCATCATACGGATTTCGAGCGTAAGTTTTTCTCGGAAGAAACAAATCGCATATTCTGTAAAACGTTTATTGAGAATGCGTTGAAAGATCCGATTAGCGGAGAGGTTGGCAAATCGATTATCTTCTGCGTCAGCCAGGATCACGCGAGTCGCATCACACAGATCCTAAATGAGTTCGCCTACAAGCTTTGGCCAGATAAATACAACTCGGATTTTGCGGTTCAGGTTTCTTCAAATGTCCAGCTTGCACAGCAAATGGCGGTAAACTTTTCGAACAATAACCTTAATGGCCATTCGCGGTGGGAACCGGAAGGATACGAGTCTTCCAAGACTCGTATATGTGTGACGGTCGGTATGATGACCACCGGTTACGATTGTGAAGACTTGTTGAATATCTGTCTGATGCGGCCAGTCTTTTCACCGTCCGATTTTGTTCAGATCAAAGGCCGTGGTACGCGAAAGTTCACATTTAAGAACGTGTCTCGAAGTGACGGCGAGATTGAAAAGACGGAGATGGATAAAAAGGCATTTAAGTTTTTCGATTTCTTCGCGAATTGCGAATACTTCGAGGAAAAGTTTGATTACGATGAAATATTGGAGCTGCCTCAGGTTAAGCAGTTGAAGGGCTTTCAGCCGGTATTGGTGCCAGCTACATTAGATGACGTAACTATCACCGACCCTGATCCATTGAAATTCCTTAAAGAGACACGGGTTGGTGTCGAGGGTATGAAGATTGATCGTGAGTTATTCGATCGATTCGAACGGAAGATTGCGGAGGACGATGTTGTGCGCCAAAGCTACGAGAGCGGAAATATCGAAGAAGCTGTTGCTCGCGTGCACGAGGTTCATATTAATAAGCCCGAAGATTTCGTGACCCTTGAAAAGATCCGCAAAGCATTACGACTGGATCGGCGCATCACCATCCGAGAATTGCTTGATAAGGCGTTTGGCAAGCAAAAAGGGTTTCCGACCAAGGATCAGCTCTTAGAGCAGGAATTTAGCAAATTTGTGGCCGTAAACAAGCCCGATAACCAATACATTGTTCCGCTCAAGATGTATTTTAAAGCCTACGTTACGGACCCCGAAATCCGAAACATTATTGATCAAAAGCAATATGCGCGGCTCGCGACAAACCCGAAGCTAACCATGGAGGAATTACGTTCGCTTAATGGTTGGAAAGATGCGGTGCCTGAATACGTTAAAGATTACGTTCCGCTCAATACTTTTTCCTAAGCATTATGCTCGACCAAGAAACAAAACGCAGGATTGATGCCGCCCGCGACGTGCTCGTTGGGAAAGTTCCTGATCCCAAGTCGCAGATCGAGCAGATCACGATCGCGCTCATCTATAAGTTCATGGATGACATGGATAAAGCATCACAAGAACTTGGTGGCGAGCCGCGTTTTTTTACCGGAGAATATAAGCGCTTTGCGTGGTCTAAACTCATGGACCCGCGCTTGGGCGCACAGGAACGTATGAACTTGTACGTGGAGACAATGGATAAATTACCGCTCCACAAGCACATGCCACCCTTGTTCCGTGACATCTTTAAGGGAGCAATGTTGCCATATCGAGACCCGAATACGCTTTCAATGTTCCTGAAAGAGATTGAACCGTTTACGTACGATCATAGTGAGAGACTTGGAGATGCCTTTGAATATCTGCTTTCACTCGGCGCAAGTCAGGGTGAAGCTGGTCAATTCCGCACGCCTCGACACATCATCAAGTTTATTACGGATGTAGTCGATCCGAAGAAGGGTGAAACAGTCTTGGATCCTGCGTGTGGTACGGCCGGCTTTTTAGTTGAGGCATACAAACACATTCTTGAAACTAACCAGGAAAAAAAGCCTGGCGATAAATTGAATCCAGATGAGAAAGAGCAGCTAGTAAAAAATTTTGTTGGCTACGATATTTCGCCGGACATGGTTCGCTTGTCTCGTGCTAACTTGTATCTACACGGATTTCAAGATCCGAAAATTTATGAATACGATTCGCTTACAAGCGAAGATCGTTGGCAGGATAAGTTTGATGTGATTTTGGCGAATCCTCCATTCATGACGCCAAAGGGAGGAATCAAGCCGCACTCAAAATTTAGTATAAAGGCAAATCGTTCAGAAGTTCTATTTGTGGATTACATGGCGGAACATCTGAATGCGGAAGGTCGAGCAGGTATTATCGTACCGGAGGGTATCGTATTTCAGTCCGCAAACGCTTACAAAGATTTAAGAAAAATGTTGGTGGAGGATGGGTATCTATTTGCCGTCGTATCACTTCCAGCGGGTGCGTTCAATCCATATTCAGGTGTTAAGACCAGCATTCTTCTTTTAGATAAACGGCTCGCCAAGAAAACGGATGATATCTTGTTCGTGAAGGTCACGAATGACGGATATGATTTGGGGGCACAACGAAAACCAATTGAGAAGAATGATCTGCCAAGGGCTTTGGAATGCATGAGAGATTGGAAGGATGGGCTTGAAAAAGGCAATCGGAGACCATTTGAGATTTGCGATACCTTTGTGGTTTCTGTTCCAAAAACAAATATCGCTTTAGGTGATTACTCACTTTCAACTGAACGGTATTTGGGTATTGAGTCAGAATTGGTTAAGCACAGTGATCCCATTGAGTTATTGGATGAGGTTTTAGCGATTGAAGGGGAGATATTGATTGGCTTGGATAGACTGAAGAATATTATTGTATGAAAAAGAAGAACTGGCCAATTGTACGATTTGGCGATTTTGTAAGTCTAGACAAAAAACAGATTATATATTATCCGTCAGAAAAGAATTATATCGGGATGGAGGACGTTGAATCTGAAACAGGTAATATCTTAAGATTTGGACCCAATGAAAAAATAAAAGGAATGGTTTTTGAGTATTCCAACAAGCATGTTTTGTATGGGAAATTACGACCTTATTTGAATAAAGTGGTTTTACCGGAAGAAGCCGGAGCTTGCTCGACAGAGATGATGCCTTTGCTGCCAAAAGAGAACTGCGTTCGTGAATGGCTTGCGTACTTACTGCGTTCAAAAAAATTTGTAGCGCTCGCCATGAGCTCATCTAGCGGTTCACGCATGCCGCGAGCGGATATGAAGATATTGTTGGACGAAAAGTTTCCGTTGCCTCCGGTCGAGATTCAGCGAAGAATAGCTTTCGTGCTTGATGAAGCGATGAGACTTCTTAAAAAGCGCGAAGAAGCGGATAAAAAAATGGAAGCTTTTGCACCAGCGTTGTTCCATAAAATGTTTGGTGATCCGGGGAAGAACGAAAAGGGGTGGGAAGTGAAGAAGCTGGGTGAGGTATCCGATATCGTAGCAGGCTCAACGCCAAACTCGGGTGTTCCCGATTTTTGGAAAGGAGACATAAATTGGGTAACACCAGCTGAGATGAAAAGTGATAGTTTTTATATTACTGAAACAGAGAGAAAAATTACTAAACAAGGATTCGAAGACTGTTCGACAAAAATGTTCCCGCGGGGTTCCGTAATTCTCTCCACGCGTGCTCCGATAGGCAAGGTGGCTATCTCAGGTGTAGAAATGTGCTCCAATCAAGGGATTAAGGCATTAATAACGAAGCCGTATTTAAATAATGTCTATCTGTTCTGGTGGTTAAAGCAGCGGGCTGATTACCTTAACTCTCTCGGATCCGGAGCAACGTTCAAAGAATTGTCGTCGACAGCCTTAAAGTCTGTTTCTATACCAGTGCCTCCGCTTGAATTACAAGAAAAATTTGCTGACCGCATAACCGAAATGCGTGCATTTCAAGAACTACAAAATGAAAGTCGGAAGAAGTTGGAGGAGGTATTTGAGGGGATGATAAGTCGATTGATATGAGTGAAAGTATCAAGGCGGTAAAGGAACCCGCGAAGAGGGCGTCAGACCGAAAAAGTTGGTTGAAATACATTGCCCTAATCCCGGGAATTGCGGCGCTTGTGAGTATCGTCCTTTATGTGCTTGGTTTCCTTGTAGTTTTTTCTTACATGGCAGGATTTGGCTTCAGTTCATACTCAATAGTAAACATTAAATTTATTGTTGCCGGTCTGTGGGCTTTTGTGGGTCTTGCATTTGCTTTCTATAGTTTTTATTACGGTTTATCGTTTCTTCATCCGATTCTTGATGATAGAAATGTATTCAAAAGGTTTTTTCAAATGACCTCTTACGCAAGATCCATTTGCTATTTTCTATTTATCTTGACGCCGTTTTTGACGGGTTCTCTATTTTTCCTGGTGGTGAACTCTTTGGGGGAGCAGCCATTTGGTAAATCGCCAAACTTAGTAGCGTCTGTAGGTTTTGGCAATTACGATATCATCGGTCAATTTATAAATACATATTTTCAATTTCTTCCAACGAATCCTTCATATAGCTATATTCTTTCTCACGTTGTTTATGTATTTGTATATTGTTCTATCCTAATTTTGCCTTATACAATTTACAGACGTTTTCGACCTAAAAGCGCTAAGCCGATCTTTAAGAAAAGTTCTGCTAAGAAAAAACTGATAAAGAATGAAAAATCCGAACAGATCTATTTGAGGAGATGGTGGGATGTCTATATTGATATATTTGGGATTGCTTTTGTTGCCGTCTCTTTGCTTTATGCGTATAAGAAACTATTGGTTGAGAGGGTTACTATTACGAATTTTTCTTCGAGCTCCATTCACCCGGGTACGTTACAAGTTTGGTTAATGAACTTAGTTGTATTTTTGCTAGCCTTTAAATTACTGGGTTGGGCAAATAACTGGAAAAATAACATCAAAAAACAAGATGAATTTGACAATCTGGTTCGCTCTTTTTTGGTTCCTTTAATTGCCGCGATAATTAGTTTTGGTCAAGTTATCTATCCGAGGATTTCATATTCAATTGGTGGCGGTAGGCCTAGGCAAGTTATAATACATGAGCGAACTGATAGGCTTGTCGACCCCACAAAAGACAAAGTGTATTTAATTGATGAGACATCCGATTATTATTTTTTGGTTGTGCAAACGCCTTTACAAAATAAAGCAATCCAACTGAAAAAAGATAACGTTGGATGGATTGAGGTTGTAAATCAGCAGACGGCGACAACTTCCAAGTAAATTGATTAATCATCAATAACAAACCTCCGGTATTAACCGGAGGTTTGTGGGTGCAGGGTATTTTTTGACCCTTCCCCATTCTTTGCTTATAGATTCCGATGATCCTCACCGCTCCGTCTAAGCTTGGCATCCGACGCGCACGCTCTCGTTTGACGGGATGGATTTTTGTGCCTGGACGCCACGTGACTAACGAGTAGTGTTTTTGTTTATAAGCTTAACCCATCCCATAAAATAGAAATCAGTGACTAGTCTTTCCGCAACATTTCCGCTCTTTAGACGTATTTATCTTGATATGGCTAATCAAGCTATCATTTCGCTTAAGAAACTCAAAAAGAGCTTCGGGAATCTTCAGGTTTTAGATGCGAAGTCTGCGAGGGCGAAGTCTTTGCGCCTCTAGGTCCGTACGTGGCGGGGAAAATCACTATTATTCGGATTTTGAGCACGTTCGCAACAGAGATAGGGCATCGGTGTTGAGATTGGGCTATACTTCCTCTCATGTCACGTCGCCTCCTTGTGCTCATCAGTCTGTCTTCGCTGATTTTATTCGGTGCCGGTTGTAGTTCAAGTAAAGCTGTTTCCGTGCTCCCGACGGCGCAGGGCAAGGTTGGGGGAGTGAAACAAGAAGTCTTGATTGGCGTATTGGCTACTGAACTGTCCCAAATCGATGGGATAAAGATGTGGCGCTTGGATGGCTTCGGGCAACCGAATAAGGAGCCTGGGACTTGGGTCTGGGTGGTGCCGTCGCTCGACGAAGATCCGGAAGCTGGTCCTGACTGGGACGGGGATTGGACTTATTTCATGCTCCACAAATATGCTGGTCTGACCCACGAACGCTACAGTGAATTGGATTGCCGCGACACGCGTCTCCAAGTCACAGGCCAAGAACTCGAACCGGATTGCGGTGTGGTTGAGGGTAAGTGCATTACGATTTTTCAAGCTGACAAAATCGAAGTTTTGGGGAAATAGCGTCCGCAGATCCCGGCTCAAGTCCGGGATGACAGGAGATAGAGTTGTTGGGGAATTAATGAAAACGGGTACCGCTTTTCTGTCATTCCTGCGCAGGCAGGAATCCATGTCTCTGATTCCTGGACCCCAGCCGGAGTTTATACTCGCATAGCGGGTACTGGGATGACGGAAGATGGTGCACGAAAAAAACGGCGGGTTTCGATTTGAAGATTCTTCGACTCGCTCCGCTCGCTCTCTCGCGTCCCGCTCGACTCCTCCGGAGAGAATGACACTTCTTTTACATTGTCATCCCGGGCACAGACCCGGGATCTTGCTTGACTCCACCGTCTCATCTGATATCTTAAAACTAATGATCCTCACCGCCCGTCTCGCGTAGCTTCCGACGCGCACGAGCCCGTTTCAACGGGATGGATTTTTGTGCCTGGACGCCACGCGATTAACGAGTGGTGTTTTTATTTATATGCTTAATCTATCTCATCTCACGCTTGAAATTGGCGATCTGACGGCCTTGCGGGACGCGAGTTTGAAGTTGTCCGCGAGTGAAAAGGCTGGGCTTATCGGGCGCAACGGGGCAGGGAAGTCCACGCTTCTCACGGCCATTGCCGCCGCTTCTTTGGGCCAGCCTTTTCCTGACCACCTCAAAATCTCCGGCGACCTGCGCGTCGTCCACGGCGCTTCTGTTCTCTACGTCCCGCAAGAATGGCGCGACCTGCCTGATTTGACCGTGGCTGAATATCTCGGCGATCATCTCGAGCACGTGCCGGAATTCTTGCTTGAAAATAATCTTCGCGATTTGAGCGGCGGCTGGCTTAAAATGGTCCAACTTATCCAAGCGTTCGCCTCCGCTCCGGACCTTCTCCTCCTCGACGAGCCGACCAACAATCTCGATGCCGAGCATATCGCCTTACTGGTCCGCATTTTGCAAGAGTCGTCCGCCGCCGTCCTAATGGTCTCGCATGACCGCGCTGTTCTTGACCAGACCGTCAGCGTCATCTTCGAGATCGATCCGCACCAACCTGTGCTCAAGCGTTTCGGTGGCAACTATTCCTTCTATCGCGCCAAAAAGGACGAGCTGGAACTGAATGCCCAACGCGATTTCGAGTATCAAAACAAACGCCGTCGCCGCCTCACAAAATCCTTGCGTGCCCTCGAGACCAAAGCGCGCCGCATTGAATGGGAAACCACAGATTTCTTCTGGCGCGCTAAAGCCGCCAAGCTGGGGCAGAGTGCGGTGCAACACAAGAAACGTCTTGAGTCAGAATTAGCCAGCGTGCCGCATCCGCAAAGCGTGAAACCGACGCGGTTTCAGACAAGATCCCGGCTCGGGGGCCGGGATGACGGAAAAATTTCAACTGTCCTTTCCTTGAAAGACGTGGGTTGGAGTTATGGCGCACGAAAAATCTTCGAGCATCTGGATTTGAAAGTCGCGCATGGCGAACGCGTCCAGTTCACAGGTCCGAATGGTTCCGGCAAATCCACTCTTCTCCGTCTGATCGCTTCTCAGGATTTTTGTCATTCCCGAGAAAGCGGGAATCTGCCGGTTGTTTTGCGCGGTTCCATCGAACGCTCCGGTCGCCTCGGCTATCTTCCGCAAACTGTGTCGCCGGAAAATCCGCGTGAGAGCGTGGCCCGCTATCTTTCCCGCGTCGCTGGATTCTCCATCTCCGAACTCGGTTCCATCCTCGGTAGCAGCCTAGCCAAGAATCCGGAGCGCGTCCGCGTCGGTGATTTGAGCGAGGGCGAGCTCAAGAAGCTCCAACTCACTGTCCTGCTTGCCAGCGATTTCGATCTTCTCGTGCTGGACGAGCCGACCAACCATCTCGATATCTACGCTATCGAAGCTCTGGAACGCGCGCTCCAAGAATTCACCGGCGCCATAATCGTCGTCTCGCACGATGCGAGATTCGTCGAGAATCTGAAAGCCACATCTCGTCTGCAGATTTCTTTTACCCCCGGGGGTGCAGATCCCGGCTCAAGGCCGGGATGACAGAGGGGGAGGGGCGGAGCAACGGAAGAGCGTGCAAAAAATATTGTCATCCCGGGCACAGACCCGGGATCTTGTCTTATGCATCTCGAGCTATGCCTCAGGCCACGTTCGACGTGGGCCGAGAGATCTTCGAATTGGGTTTAACCGCCTCGTGTCACTCGTTTTCGCCCCGCAGATCCCGGCTCAAGGCCGGGATGACAGAAAGAGGTGGACGATGGAAGGGGGGGGGCACATAAAAAAATGTTTGTCATCCCGGACCCGAGCCGGGATCTTGTCTTTTTTGCCTTCCGTTGTCTTTTGTTTATAATCCTCACCATATGCCCAAACGCCTCCTCTCTGTCTTTGCCTTGACCGCCCTTGTCCTCACGGGCGCCGGCTGCTTCCAGCCTAAAACCAGCCAAACTTCCCAGACCCAAGGTCCGCAACCTGAAGAAGATGGGCCGCCGATGCCGTTTGAGGAATATACGGTCAAAGCCCAAGAAGGCCGGGCAATCGCGCTTAAGAATACCGATGGTACGCGCCTCAAGATCGTCTTCCCGCAAGGCGCGCTGGCCAAGGATTCCGTGCTCGAAGTTGCGGAACGTCCGTTCGTCCAAGGCGCACTGTCATCCGGTTTTTCTTTGCGTCAGAAGGGGAGCGAGCAAAGCCCGGAACTCAAAACTCCAGCGCTCCTCGTCTTCAACGTCGCTAAAGACAAAGGGAAAAACGTCTCCATCGTGCGCTACACTCGCGAAGGTTTTGAAGTTGTCCCGACTCGTGTGGCTGTGAAAGACGGCCAGACCTCGCTTCTGGCTTACGTGACGCATTTCTCGGATTACGGCACGCAAGAGGTGGACGCTGGTTCCGTCCAAACCGCCAAAGACAAACAGAAACAAGAGTCGCAGAACTACAACTGGGTCATCTACGTCAAAGACACGGCTGACGTAAGCATGGGTGCCATGAAACGCAAGATTACCCTCGACTTTAAAGCTGTGAACACCTCGGGCGACCTCGCCGGCGAATACAAGGGCTACGCCCGCGCCAAAACCGAGAACGACATGGAAGCCCTGGGTGGCAAGATGGACGCGGATTTCCAAATCACAGACGACAACGTGAGCTTCACCGTCGAACCCTACGTCGAACTCGCTGACTTGGTCGAGCGCGAAGATGGCTTAGCTAATCTCGAGCCAGAAAAATTACCTGACCTCATGGGCCAAGGCACGCTCCATATGAAGGGTTCCGGCGTGGCCTCGGGTTACATCGGAGCATACGGCGGCTCGCGCGGCGTGGATGCGACGCCTTCCTCCGACGCTATGACCGTGGCCGTCACCGGTCCCTTGGTCCGCCTCTCCGTCAACATCACTGGCGTAGGCATGGCCTACTTCGACGGCTACATCCGCGGAGAGGGGAGGTAGGCCGAATTTCGTACCTCGTTCCTCGTACCGCGTCGAACAGAAAAAATCCAAATCCAAAATTGCATGTCATCCCGGCCTCTGAGCCGGGATCTTGCATTCCAACTCCTCAAATTCGCAGATCCCGGGTCAAGCCCGGGATGACAGAATGGGCTCACTTCCCCTTTGTCATTCCCGTCCCCGTTGCCACGAGGATAAACTCCAGCGGTAATCTGCTCATGCTGCTGCAGATCCTCCGGTCAAGCCGGAGGATGACAGAAAAAAGAGCAGATCCCCGGGCAGCGGGACGTTCTACGTCCTCTATGCCTTGGATGATAAGGGGAGTCGTAGAATTTTCTTGTGGATAACTTCGTTTTTTTATTGTTGCGCAAGATGTAAAATCGTCTTGCATGTCAAAACTTTATTCTTCCACTTTGGGGTGGGCTTTTGTCGTCCTATCTGCCTGCGCGCTTTTCTCTTTGCCGCATCAAGTCTCAGCTGCCTCGATCACCTGGGACGGCGGTGGTGACGGAACTACCTGGCAAAGCGCCAATAATTGGAGTGGCAACGCTGTACCTACGGATTCGGATGACGTGATGATTAGTGCCAATGCTGTCACTGGGGATGGCACCTTGGATTTCAGTTCTTTGACTGTCACCTCCACTGGTTCTCTGACGATCACCGGTACTATGAGTGGGGGAAGCCTGACCATTGGTTCAGGTGGAACGGTCACGCAAAAGAACGGCAATCTTCAGACTTTGAGTGGAAACCTGGATATCAAGAGCGGGGGAGCTTTGACGCACTTCGCAAATAGCAACGCGAAATCATATTATATAAATTTTTCCGCAGCGAACATCACTATTGATGTCGGTGGCTCCATGAATGCTGTGAGTAAGGGTTATGCTGATGGATTTGGGCCGGGGGTTGGCGGCTATGGCTCATCGTATGGCGGCGGCGGCGGTGCTCATGTGGGGGATGGTGGTTGGGGTTGGGGTAATGGCGCGGGCACTCCAGGAACAGCTGGGTACTGCGATTTAGCGAATCCAAGCACCTTGGGTTCGGCTGGAGGCGGCGGTAATTATTCTGGAGGCGTTCCTGGCGGAGGTTTGATTATTCTCAATGTTTCTGGGACTTTGACCATAAATGGAGCGATTACGGCTGCCGGAAGTGCTGCCAGCAACCCTGGAGGTGGAGCGGGAGGGGCGATTAATGTCACTGCCGGCACCATTGCTGGGACGCCGTCTTCATTCAGTGCTGCGGGCGGCACCGCTACATCGAATGGCGGTGGCGGTGGCGGCGGTTGTGTTCTGCTTGCATACACCTCAGCAAATTCCATAGCTGCTACCCAAGTCGATGTATCCGGCGGCGATGGTTACAATACTGATGGGGGCAGTGGAGCTGTGATGATCAAGCAAGCTGCGCAATCTGGAGATGTCTATTTAAAGAATCGGGCAACTGGCGGAGGGCTGAGCCGCCTAACCTCGGTGCCGGCCATGAAAAGTCTGACTATCAGTGGGTATTCAACTTATCTGGTCTCCCAAAGCCAGACTTTTACTGTAGGCACTACGACTATCGGTGGTGATGGAACCGGTGCTCTTTCGATTAATGGAACCTTATCTGCACCGAGTTTTGGGACGTTAGAGAATTTGACGCTTAAGATTAATGCGGGAGGCATCTTCGATAACGCAGCAGCCTTCGAAGTCAAAGCGGGATCCTCCTTGTATGTCTATGCCACCAGTACAGTGTCAAACGCGTTCAGCTTGGCGACTAGCGGAACTCTCTATTTATCTCGCTGGGCAAGCTGGGCTGGGATAACGGATTTGGTGTTGAGCGGTGGGACGACGACTTTGGTGGATTACACGACTGCGACGGCCCTTACTGTCGACACTCTGACCATTAACGGAAACGCCTCGTTGACTAACGAAGTCAATTCCGCCTCTCAGGCACATGTGGTGAATATTTCAGCTGATACGATTACCATCCGTAAGAACGGCATCATCAACGTTAAAGGTAGGGGATATGGTGCCGGTGTCGGTCCTGGCGCGGGTGGCTATGCTGGTTCATACGGTGGTGGCGGAGGTGCTCATGTGGGGAATGGCGGTTTGGGTTGGGGTGCTGGTGCAGGGGCTCCAGGCACCGGCGGATATTGTAATTTGACGAATCCGCAAACCATGGGCTCTGGTGGTGGTCTTGGGGCTTACCAAGATGGTTCACCTGGCGGCGGCTTGGTCATCCTGAGTGTCTCCGGCGTTTTCACGATTGATGGGTCTATTAATGCTTCCGGCAAAGAGTCTACTTCACCGGGAGCTGGCGGAGGCGGAGCTATCAATGTCACTGCGGGCAGTATTTCCGGCACGCCAATCCTTTTTAGTGCTGCTGGCGGGAATGCATCCTCTGATGGCGGAGGCGGCGGCGGAGGTTGTATCCGGATAAATTACGCTACCACGAATTCCATCACTGCCGGCATGTCCAATGTCACCGGTGGCCACGGCTATAATACGAATGGCGGAGTCGGTTCGTTTTCTTCAAATAAAACAGTCAACATCCTCGCCCCATCTTCTCCTGTCCTCGGCACTCCGACCAATTCTTCCATTCCGCTCAGCTGGACCTCTGGCGGCGGCACGGAAACGGTTTTCCGTTTGGACCAGTCTGTCTCAGGTGGCGAATATACCCAAGTCACCAGCGTTTCTTCAGCCACGACCACATACTCCTTCACGAGTCTTTCTCCCAATCTCCAATACGTCTTCCGCGTCGCAGCAGGGGATGGCGTGAACGCCACTTCCTCATACGTCACAAGCTCCGCCATTTTCACTTTGGCGAACGCTGCTTTGGCGCCGACTCTCGGTACTCCCGCCACCTCCACTGTTTCCCTCACCATCAATGAAAACAGCAATCCGGCCACGGTCCAATACGCCATATACGACCTAACTGACGCCAAATATTTCGCCTCCGCTGGACTCGAGACCGCGACTCCGACTTTCTTCCCAGCCACTTCTTGGATCGGATCTGTCAAAGATCTCCCA
>JAQUHK010000164.1 GCA_028683655.1 Alphaproteobacteria bacterium | reverse complement strand
CATTCCGCACGACATCACGAACAAGGTTCGGAGCCTCTACTACGGCGACAGTGACAGCCGTCCGGACGCCAAAGAGATCATGACCCTCAATGACGTCCAGCTTAGCGAGATGATGAGCATGGGCTTTGAAGAGGACTACTACGACGAAGGCGTCTACAAGATCTTCGGCACTCCTGAGGTGTGGGCAGAGTACTACGCTCGCCAGAAAGGTCTAACTCTTACACCTGATCAGCGTGACCGGGTTGGTAAGATGACCCTCGGAGGGAACTTCCGGTCTACCCAGACGATGACACGTGCTGAGTATTCTCAGTACATGTTGGATTCCAACGACGGACTAGCCGAGGCCAACAGGAAGCTGGACGCACGGCGTAAGAAGGCAAGCGGCTCGTAGATCTCAATGGACTGCTGGGCACATCGATAAGAATACCCCCATGGCAAGTAATCAAGACCGTGAGAGAGCCTGCTAGGGTGCTAAGAGAATCATCAAGGTACGGAAAGATCTTCGAGACACATCGCTAGAGGGGTCAAAATGGCTTACAGGTACTTCAAGGACGCCAGAGATCTTATCGCGCGGTCTGAGCGGGGTTTCGTTGAGGTACTTGACAAAAAAGCCGATGAGTGGGTAAAGATTCCTGGGGATGTTCTCAGTTTACACGACCTGAGCATCTCAGACGAGTGGAACGAAGTTGACGAATCCGATCTCAACGACTGACGTGAGCACAGAAGCGAGAGTGTGATGACTGAGCAACTGCAGGCGCTTCTCGCCTCGATAAAAAAGCCGCGCAAGGTGCGCACGCCTGCCGGTGCAAAGCGTTACGGCCAGCCGATCGGCTCGATCATCATGCCGGGCGGGAAAACTCTCAAAGTTGGAGACAAAGGCTACGACGAAGCAGATAAGCTGCTCTCTGCTAATCCACGCGCAACGTTGCCGCCGAAAGCAAAAGCACGCATCGAGTCAGCGCCAAGCATCGACCTCAAATTGCCGCTAAACGGCGTGATAGTCCTGACTATGTCTGCAGAGAATCTGCAGAAGAATGTCATCGCGGCAAGAGCAGAGCTTCTGTCAAATAGCAAAGCGGACACATACGAGACGACAGCCGACAATCTGGCTAAACTCAGATCTGAACTAGCCGCTCGCGGACTAGACCCCGGTCTGCCGGAGCCTCCTCGTCCGAAGAAGCAAAACTTGGACCGCGACAACAGCGCGTTGGCCAAGAAAGTCGCAGCTAAGTCTGCCAAGATCCAGGAAGAAAACAACAAATACGACGAACTCACCCCACTCACAGACGGGCAGATTGAAAACTGGTCTGACAACGAGCTAGTGAAAAGCTTTGTTGCAGTGCGACACACGGTCAATCACAACACTGATCTGCCACCAAAGAAGTACTACGTAGCGCTTGACAACATGCTGGCGATGAAAGAGGCGTTGTCGGATCGAAACATCGACACACGAAATCTTGATGAGCATCCGAGCATCAAAGCACAACGAGAAGCGGAAGCATCGTCAGACGCGGCAGACATCAAGGAAGTCCGAAAGTTCCGTGACGACACACCGGAGCAGCGAGCAGCAGAGGCACAGCGAGAGCGTACCAAACGAGAGCTCGATGCAAAGACGTATCTGTCGTCGTCTCTGCCGATGAGTGCATCCGAGCGGCGGATTAGAACCTACTCCAAATCCATCCCGCTGAACGACTTCGCTGCGATGCGCAAGCCACTTGCTCAGGACGGCGAACCAACGTTCTCAGATCGCACTGAGCCGCGTGAACTTTCATACAAGCGCGTCAACTGGGAGATGTTGCCCCAAATCGCTGATTACGCAGACAGCTGGTACAGCGAAAAGTACGCGGACGACATCAAACACTACCTGTCCTCAATTGGCGCAGAGCAAGTGCGCGCACACTTGAGCGGAAGAATCAACAACGACCGCGCAAAGAAGACCGTCGACGCACTTGACCACGTCACAGACATGGATCTGCCCGACAACCTCATGCTCTTCCGCAGCATGGCAGTGGCTCCAGACAGTGAGATCGGGCAACTGTCTCAAGGCGACACGTTCTCGGACCCGTCGTTCATTTCGACATCACTCAAACGCAGTGAAGCTAAATTCTTTGCTAGCATCAAGCAAGTTGACGAGAATACCCAGAAAGTCATCTTCGAAATCGAAACACGTCCCGGTCTAAAGGGTGCGCCACTGTACGCGCTTGGCTACGACGGTCTCGAGACAGACGCTCTCTGGAATAACGCGATGGGTGATGAGTACGAGGTCCTTCTGAAGCGCGAAGCAGAGTTCGTCGTAAAGGACGTGACGTACGTCAACGAGACAAGAATGATCCGTCTTGTTCCGATCGGCCAGAAAGATACAACGATCGAAAGTGAGTAGATACTACTAAACCATCATTTGGTGTATAGTAGCATCAACCGAGGAGATATTATGACATCAAAGAAAGAAACACCAGAGGCCCGGGCCGATCGTATGGCTTGGAAGCCGGGCGACCTCAAAATCACCAAGGCCAAGAAGAACAAGAACGAAACCGTAGAAGAGCGGCGTCAGCGTATTGCTGCGGCGGCGAAGCGCCTGGAGGACTAAAACAAATGTCTGATGTCGTCGCTACACCTGTGAGAGAGCGAACTTACCGAGTTCCACGAACTGTCCAAGAGGCGGCTGTGGCGTCTGGTTTTGTCGCCTCAGGCTCTGCTCTCCACGACGTAACGACGAGTCTGATCGACGGCGCAGTTACTGAGACACAAATCGACAAGATCACAAACATGCCCGTTGTTCAGGCATCCGAAATCTTTGGGGATGACACGGTACTGTGGGCGAATCGTATACAGCAGACTATCGCGGACAACGCTGAAGCTTCGACACTGCGAAAAATCGACTACAGCGATGAGCCAGGAGTCGTCTACTTCGGCGTCGAAACAGCGGCAGATTCAGATATTCTCAATAGACTTGTACGCTCTCGTCCCGAGCAGAACAACGATGGCTTTGTACTAGAGGCGATGAGTGTAGACGGGTCATGGACTCCATTCACACCAACTCCCGGGGAAACCGCGGTCGAGACTGACAAGACCCTCACAGCGGCGCTGGGTCAAGCCATACTTGAGGGGTGTGACGGACTCTATCTGTCGTACGCCGAGCCAGTGATGTTTCTCCGTACACCGAACTTCATTGAGGAGTTTCCGCTTGTCGCTGCTATTGACCCCAACCGTGACTACATCTATGCAATTGTTGACGCCGCGGACACCACTGCTGTCATTGATGCGATCAAGATTGAGCCTGGCCCAATTGTTTATCGCAGGGACAACGCTCAGTGGACACGCGACGAGACACTTCTGGACACTCTACTCTCCGCTAGCCCGCCGCCTTTAGTCGAACTTGGCGACGATCTCGTCAACGATGTTCTGTCGCAGATCGACTCGTCCAAATCAAATCATCTCGATGTCGGACCAGACGGCCAATCATACAGCGGAAGTAAGCTGGAAGAGCTTGAGAAGTCAAACGCTCCAAAACAGCGTGCTCGTGGTCACCAGATCAACAGCCCATCTGAAGAGCCCATTGGAGTTACTGCAGCTATCGAGCAACGACATGCTGATGTTCTGCGCGATGCGTTCTCCGAGCATTCTGCTCTAGTAGCGTCTGCGCATCTTCAGTACTCAGAAGATGCCACAATACCACTGAACTCAACAATCACAGCAGCAGCAAACGCTCGTGAGCTTGCAGTTGCTCAGGCCCGCATTCAACGCATCAACGCGCTCATCCAGCGGCGACAAGAACTTGAGTCTCGAGACGCCCTGCTCACTATTGTTGCGGCGTCTAATTCAGCGTCTGCTAAGGCCC
>JAQUHK010000163.1 GCA_028683655.1 Alphaproteobacteria bacterium | reverse complement strand
TTTCGACGGGGACAGTCGATGCCGTGGTTGCAGGTCGAGGCGCCGCTGGCCTCGTAAAAAGCGGCAAGCACTCAAGTGCCAACGACTACGATTACGCTCTGGCTGCTTAATAACCAGTCACGATTCTACTGACCGACGTCCGATACGTCTTTAGGATCGACAAAACCCTATCGGGACGGCGTGCTGATGGCGTCCGCCGTAAGCACGCGGCATAAGGCGGACATGTCGTCTCAAGCCTGAATAGGGGCCATTGAAACGACGAGAATTGTACCTGTTCTAAACCTGTAGACGCCGCGAGCAAAGCATTCTCGGACGAGGGTTCGATTCCCTCCGCCTCCACCAGAAGATCGTCCAGCACAGTCCCACACAGTACGGAAACCTAGAGATTTCAAAGATAAACCCCGGAATGAGCGTCCGGGGTTGTCTTTTGTCGTCCCTCGACAACCGGACAACAGACCGGATAGCTAACCGGACAACAGGGCAGCGGACAACTTTCCAACCGGACAACACCGGCAGGCCGCGCCAGCACTGAGCATCTGGAGGGAGCTATGCCGCTGACCGATACCGCTGTCAGGAATGCCAAGCCGGACAAGTCCAAGACACTCCGCCTCAAGGACGAAAGAGGGCTTTACCTCGAAATCTCCCCTGCTGGCGGGAAGTGGTGGCGCTTGCGCTACTGGATTGCTGGCAAGGAGAACCGGCTTTCCCTCGGCGTATATCCAGACGTGAGCCTTAAGGACGCCCGCGAGCGCAGGGATGATGCACGGCGGCTCATAGCCAAAGGCATTGACCCGTCCTCCGTGCGCAAAGGAGAAGTTGCCCAGGCGGCAGAAGAAGCCAACACCTTTGAGCTTGTGGCCCGCCAATGGCACGAACGCTTCACTCCCTCCTGGACGCCCGGCCACGCTGCCCGCATCATGACGAGCCTTGAGAAAGACGCCTTCCCCTGGATTGGCCCCAAGGCTATCCGCTCCATCCTCCCGCCCGAAGTCCTGTCTGTTGCTCGCCGTGTGGAATCACGAGGAGCCGTCGAGACGGCGCATCGGCTTGTGGGGAACATCGGCATGGTGTTCCGCTACGCCGTGGCCTCTGGCTTGGCTGACTCGGACCCGACACGCGATCTGCGCGGGGCGCTCTCCCCTACCAATGAAAAGCACCACGCCAGCATCACGGAGCCTGGAGCGGTTGGGGAACTCCTGCGGACCATCGAGACCTACAAGGGAAGCCTCATCACTCGGTGCGCACTCAAGCTGGCCCCCTTGGTCTTTGTGCGCCCCGGAGAACTGCGCCACGCCGAATGGTCGGAGATCAACATGGAGACCAAAGAGTGGCGCATACCCGCCGCCAAGATGAAGATGCGCGCCCAGCACATTGTCCCCCTCAGCGAGCAGGCCTTGGCGGTCCTGGAGGAAATCAAGCCTCTCACAGGGACTGGGCGCTACGTATTCCCAGGCGAACGCACGTCCTCACGCCCGATGAGCGAGAACACCGTAAATGCCGCCCTGCGCCGCCTTGGCTACTCCAGAGACGAGTTGACCGGACACGGCTTCCGCTCAATGGCCTCAACACTGCTGAACGAACAGGGATGGAACCGTGACGCCATCGAGCGCCAGTTGGCCCATGCCGAGCGAAACAATGTCCGAGCGGCTTACAACTTCGCGGAGTTTCTGCCAGAGCGCCGAAAGATGATGCAGAGCTGGGCGGACTACCTGGACGCGCTCCGCGATGGAGGCAAGGTCGTTCCGATGTTTAGAGCAGTTGGTGAGGAGTGAGCTTCTAGCTAGCCCAAGTGGTCTTCACATAGGGCCAGTTTATAGGTTGGAGATTAGCGACGGTATCAGTCGAATTGGCCATGACCGCCACAGTGTTTCTGTTGAAAGCATTAACTGTGTGACACAAAAGTGATACCAACAATTTGTATGTCTGTAAAAATCGAAGCCATATGAATATGTACAGAGTGACGCCATCTACCTCTTATCACAATCATTATGCCAATAGTAGCTACTCTTCTGGAAGTGGCAATACGCCAAAGACAAGACCGCCTGCGCTATAGTGAATTTGACCAGGCAGCTTAAACCTATGGTATGCCCCATTCCGAGTTGCTATATGCTTCACTGATTCAGGTAAAACAAGAGAATTGTATCGCCTTCTACTGAACACACATTCCACAGTCTTCTGTATTGAACCAATTCTACCGCTGTATTCAAGTATGTTCTTTAAATTTTGTTTCGCTGCTAAATTACACAATTCTTCCCTGATCCCCAAAAGCATTAATGCTGTCTTTGAGATTTGGAGGACAACGCCTCCAGCAGGGCCGTCGACAATCCGCGACCGTGTTGCAAGGAATCTCGAATGTGGCCTATCTGTGTGAACTGGCCTAAATTCGAAAGGATCCTTCGCATTACGTAGCAAGGGTACACCGTTTAATTCAAAAGGGTCATGCAATGACTCTAAATCATTAATACGTGTGGCTATTGCTGACGAGAACTGCGATCTTGGACTTATAAAAGTGATCCAATCTCGTAGAAATTTCATACGTTGCAAAAGCCTATATTTCTGAGGGACTTCGTCAAAATCACGTGACGGCGGGTCGACTAACCAACATTGCACAACACTGTCATGTCGATTATCGATGACAGATATTGCACCATAAAGCAGAGATGCCTTGCCATCTGTTCTTCTTACCTGTTCCTTCTTTTTAATGATACTAGATTTATGGATGCTTACAGATGATGTCTTGTAATTGTTTGCATCAGAGACTGTCGCGCTCCCTTTGCATTCAACTTGAACGAAACGCTCTCCGTTACTTGCCAGTGCGTAATCGAATGTTTTTTTGCTAATATTTCTGCCAGAAACTGTTGGAATTGGTGACCAATCAGCTTCCGTCAGACCTTCAATCCGATTTACCACAGAAAGAGCTACGGCTTCTCCGATGCGCTCTGTCGCGACATCACTCGGTGACTGCACAGAATCAGGAATGCTAATGGATACACCGTTAAAGTGTACGCGCCTGTGAAGGTCAGTCACCGCAATTTCTAGCTCTCGGCTAATATCCTTGTAACTTGCAAAATGAGGGTCACCAAGTCGTTTGAGGTGGAAAAGATAATATGTAAGGAATTCAGCTGTCGGCACATCAATTATGGTACTAGCAATGCTATTGATTTGTTCTGCTGAGGGATACTTTTGGAATTTTTCACGCTCTAAAGCATCGTAGTAATCAACTCTCACCCGAATAGTATGTTGAGTAGGCAAAATGTAATTCATTCTGCTTCCTTTATTGTATTGCCTTGTTGAGAAAACTTTGCACAGCGCAAGCAAGCTGGTATGCCATGACGCACGGCACTCCATTACACGTCATCTTGAATTTCGCCGTAAGTGTCATGTCTTCAGGCAAAATGTATTCATCCGGAACAGACTGAATTCGAAGAGCTTCGCGTACCGATAGTCGTCTGGCTTTCCACGGGTGCAGATGGACCTCTTGGTTTCCGTACCACGCGGTTGGGCTGAAGCGATACCGGTGAAGTCTCTTGAACGACTTGCCTGACACGTCGCCTTCTTGGATTATCTTAAACTTGCTGGAGTACGGGTTGAAGCAATCTTTCCCGTTCGCAATCTTCTCAGGGTCACCGTTACCAAGAAGCGCGGGGTATACTGTCAGTTCGATAGGAATTTCGGTCGGCTTGGCAGGCTGGTTTCCGAAACTAATTACCTTCGGCCACGCGAGGAGTTTCGCTCCCCTATAACACTCAATGTCCGGCCATATAAACCAGCCGTGTTCATCTGCGGTGAGCTTCCGTTCAACAGAATTCTCGGCAAGCGACTTCTTGAAGCCGACGACAGATCGGAAGAGCG
>JAQUHK010000041.1 GCA_028683655.1 Alphaproteobacteria bacterium | reverse complement strand
CGCGATGGGCCTGCTCGTCTCGCTTTACCCCGAGCATCTGAATTGGCATGGAACGGTGGAGCGTTACTATGCTGACAAAGCCAACTTGCTCGCCCATTGCCAAACCAAGATCATTACGGCGCAGGCATATGATGTTCTGTCCGCTCACGGCTTAACCTTTCCCGATGCTGTGTGCGCCAATGATCCGGCGCATTTCCGCTTTGAAGGCGACACCGTGTGGCACGACAAAAGCCACATCGGCATGCTCACCAACGCCTATCTCGCACGAGCGCATAATAAGGCGAATGTCTGCGCTGTTCTATCCGCCTGCGCCGCCTTGGGCCTAGCTGCCGATCAAGCATTGGCTGCAATGGGTGATTTCCAAGGTCTTCCGCACCGACAACAGGAAGTCGGTCAGAGAGACGGGCTTCTCTATGTTGATGACAGTATCTCAACAACCCCGCAATCGGCCATCGCGGCGATGGAAATCTATCAAGGCCAGCCGATTACGCTGATCGCGGGCGGGCAGGACAGGGGGATCGACTACACGATCCTACAAAACTATCTGGCCACGCATCCCGGCATCCAGATCGTCCTTTTGGGCGAGGTCGGCAAACGGCTGGCCCCTATCCTCAAACAAACCCTGTCCGAGCGCATGCACGAAGCCACCACAATGGATGAAGCCGTCTCTATCGCCCAGCACACAACGCCCAACAGTGGCGTGATCCTGCTCTCCCCCGCTGCACCAAGCTATGACATGTTCAAAGACTTCACCGTCCGCGCTGCCGCCTTCCTGAAGGCTTCCGGCTTTTAAAGCCTCTCCTTATCCTCCAGCGCATTCATCAGGATAGCGTCGTAGTTATAGACATCGGGCGCGAAAGAAACGGGCGAGTCGGGGGTGGGGAAATAGGCCGTCTGGTATATCACATAAAGAGGCAGAGGCTCAGCGACCTTCAGCCAGCGCGTTTTGTCCTTGTCGATTTCCGTCTGCACATCAGCAAGCTCCCATTTCCCGTCATTATGCGCCAGCACATAGGTCGCGAACTGCTCGGGGTCTTTCAAACGGATGCAGCCCGAACTTAAATGCCGCTCAGCCCGTGCGAACAGCTCGTCATGCGGCGTACCATGCATATAAACCGAGAAGTCGTTATCAAAATCGAACTTGATCCGCCCCAGCGAGTTCATATCGCCCGGAGCCTGCCGCAAACGAAAAGCAAACGCGCTAGCCGATATCGTTGACCAATCCACCGCCTTGCCGTGCGGATCGTCCTCTGCCGACCCATTAATCACAAACCCAAGCTTCTCGAGATAGTGAGGGTCTTTGCGGAGTTTCGGTAAAATGTCCTTCTTGGCAATACTGGCGGGCACATGCCACGAGGGATTGAAAATCACGCTGCGGATCGTGCTTTCAATAAAAGGGGTCTTGCGATCCGGTCTGCCGACGACAACGGGGACCTGATAAACAACTTGTCCGTTATCGATCAGCTTCAGCGTCTCGCTCGCGATATTCACCATGGCATAGCGGGCCGGATACAAACGCGGCATATGGCGTAGCCGCTCCATGTTGGCCAGAATCTGGCGAATACGCCGCGCAACGGAAACATTCATCGCCACAATCGTCTTCGCCCCGATCGCGCCATCGGCCTCAAGCGTATTGCGCGACTGGTATTGGCTTACAAGGGCCGCTATTTCCTTACTATAGAAAGCAGGCTCGGCAAGCGTCGCATCAGTCTCCAAACGATAGCCTTCTGCCGCCAGTCGATCCAAGACAAGTGGCACGCGCGCATCGCGCATCTCCGGCTTGATGCTGGGACCGGTAGGAACAATGCTCCATCCGCTTTTTTGTTCAATCTCACGATAGGCCTTAAGAACCGCCACCAAGGCCCAGTAATCGGGATCGACGGGGCATAGACTGTTCAGATAGGCACTCAATCCATTCTGGTCGATCACGCGCACAAGATCGGCTACGATATCGCGCTTGGGTTTCGTGAAGTTCCAGCCAACATAAAGCTGCGACAAATTGCCCCTGTCACCATTTAGGTCATGGGCAAGGCGGATCAGCCAATCGGTCAAGAGAAACTCTGTGAGGGCCGCTTCGTCAGGCGTAGCGTTCTCCTGCTTGGCCAAAACAGCCTTGACCTGTTCCAGCGGGTAATCACGCCGATCCAGCCCTTGAGTGTCAATCACAGCCTCCAGCGACTCGACAAAGGCGGGGACGGTGGCTTTAATTTCGCCCGCTTCTGTGCGCCAAACGGGCTTATAGCCCCTCAAGCTGTAAAAAGTCTGAATCTCTGCCCCCTGAAAAGAGGCGGAGGGAAGAAGCGGCTGAAGCTTGCGATACGTGGCCAGAAAGGACTGTTCGGCCATCGGCGGGGAATCGGCGGCTGACGCCTGAACAGGCAACAGCACCAGCAAACTTGCCAACAAGATCGCGCTAACCCGCGAAGAGAAAAGGAAAAAGAGACTTGCCCGCATTGCTAAAAACCTTCATGGTCTGACCGTTTCCTAGCCTACACGCTCACCCCACGAATGTCAGCAAAGAAGGAAGACAAAGAGAGCATGCGCCGTCATCTTGAAAAACGGATCCTGCCTTACACGGCAGAGCAAATGTACGCGCTTGTCGCGGATGTCGAGCATTACCCCACCTTTCTGCCTTGGTGTCTCGGCGCGGAAATCACGCGCAAAAACGACAAGGAAATGACGGCAATTCTGCAAATCGGATGGAAGGGGTTGCGCGATGCCTTCGTCTCGCATGTCGCCCTCGACGCGCCCCATGCGATTGTCGTGACCTATGGCGGCGGACCGCTTAAACATCTGGAAAACGAGTGGCGTTTTTCACCCTTGCCGGACGGACGCTGCGAGGTCACCTTTTTCGTCGCCTTCGATTTCAAATCAGTCCTACTGGGCACCCTCATGGACCTGTTTTTTGACTCCGCCTTTTGCAAGATGGTCGGCGCGTTCGAAGAGCGTGCTACCGAAATCTATCCCAACAAAGAAGAAAACCATGACTGAAGTCACAGAGATCACCTTCCCCAAAGCCATCATCTTTGACTGGGACAGCACGCTAGTCGACACATGGCCCGTGATTACCGAAGCCCTGAACAAGGTCCGCGCCATCCACGGACTGGAAACATGGACCATCGAAGAGGCACGGGTGAAATCCGCCCGCGCCCTGAGGGTTAGCTTTCCCGAATGGTTTGGCGACTGGTGGGAAACCGCGCGCGACATCTTCTATCAGCACATTGATGAAAACCATATCAAGCTCCTGAAAGAAATGCCGGGCGCAGGGCAAATTCTGGCCTATCTGAACAGCAGAAAAATCCCCTTGTTCATTGTAAGCACAAAGAAGAACACACTATTGGGTGAAGAGATAAAGGCCATGGAATGGCAGAAATACTTTATCGCCGCCGTCGGATCACTGGATACCCCCAAAGATAAACCGGACAGGATGCCCGTTGATCTTGCCTTATGCAAGGGAGGGCTTAAAGCCGATGACCCTGCCATCTGGTTCGTCGGCGACTCCCACACCGACATCGCCTGCGCTCGAAACAGCGGCACAACGCCCGTTTTAATCGGCGATGAGGCCACAGCCTTAAAATATAACGTCAAAATTTATTTTAAGGATTGCAATACGATGGAAACCGCGCTTAAAGGATGGAATTGTTATAAATCGACTTTGGGATAGACTCGCCATGCCTGAGCCACGCCAGAACATCCAAGACCAGCTGCTCAACCACATCCGCAAGAACAAGCTACCGACAACCGTCTTTTTAGTGAATGGCGTGAAGCTTCAAGGCGTGATAACCTCGTTTGATAATTTCTCGGTTCTGCTGCGGCGGGACGGGCATGTCCAGCTTGTCTATAAACACGCAATCTCGACAGTGATGCCCAATGTCCCGCTCCAGCACTTAGACGGCGCGGAAGACAGTGGCGAACAAACGACCTCCTGAAGAGACAGATACATCCCTCGACATTAACGGCCAGCGACACGGTGCCCAAACGCTCGTGCTCAAGCCGGTGCTGCGCACGTCACACAGCCAACCTTCGGCTCTGCGCGAAACCGATGCCATGCTGGAAGAGGCCGTGGGACTTGCCTTGGCCATCGACCTTGACGTGGTGGGCAGCGAATCTTTTAACCTCGCGCACCCAACTCCCTCAACCCTGTTGGGCAGCGGCCTTGTCGAAGAATACGCCGAACAAATCAAAGACAAGGAAATCGAGCTCGTCATCATCGATCACACTCTGTCGCCCGTGCAACAGCGCAACCTTGAGCGTGACTGGAAATGCAAGGTCATTGACCGCACTGGCCTGATCCTCGAAATTTTCGGCGCGCGAGCCCGCACCAAAGAAGGACAGCTACAGGTAGAGCTCGCCGCGTTGTCCTATCAAAAATCGCGCCTCGTCCGCTCATGGACTCACCTTGAGCGTCAGCGCGGCGGCTTCGGCTTTCTGGGCGGACCGGGTGAATCCCAGCTGGAACTCGACCGCCGCATCATCACGCAGCGCATCGTGAAACTGAAAGATGAGCTTGAGCAAGTCCGCCGCACCCGAGGCCTTCAACGCGAAGCGCGGCAAAAAGCGGAACATCCCACCATCGTGCTGGTCGGTTATACCAACGCGGGCAAATCAACCCTGTTTAACAAGCTGACGGGGGCAGGGGTGATGGCCAAGGATATGCTCTTTGCCACGTTGGACCCGAGCATGCGCGGCATCAAGTTGCCCAGCGGGCGCGAGGTCATCCTCTCTGATACTGTGGGCTTCATCACCGACCTACCGACCCACCTGATCGACGCCTTCCGCGCGACTTTGGAAGAAGTCCAGTTCGCCGACGTGATCCTTCACGTCCGCGACATCACCCATCCCGAAGCCCGCCTGCAAAAGGAATCGGTGGAATCCATTCTGGCCGATCTAGGCATCGAACCCGACGATGCCCGCCTGATCGAGGTGATGAATAAAGCCGACCTTCTGGACGAGGACGAACGCGCCAATCTGCGCGATTACGCAGCCCGTCAGACATGGAACGGCCAGCACGCCCTGAACCTTGACGGACTGAACCACGAAGCGCGAGGCGGGGCCGTCGCCGTATCGGCCCTGACCGGCGAAGGGATAAACGACCTTCTCACTCTTTTGGACGAGCAACTGGCCGAACGGCTGGAAATTTACGACATGACCCTGCCGATCAGCGACGGCGCGGCCTTGGCTTGGCTCTACGGACATGGTAAAATCCTCGACAAAAGAGATACAAAAACAAAAACGCACCTCAAGGCCATGATGGACCCCGCCGATTTGGGGCGGTTCCTCAGCCGGTTTGGAAAGATCGCGCATGTTAAAGATCAAGACAGATCACGTTGAAGCCATCATCAAAGAAGTAGCCCAGTCCGTTATCGTCCCTCGTTTCCGCAATCTCCACTCTCACGAAATCCATTTCAAAGGCGTAGATGATCCCGTCACCATCGCCGATCAGGAAGCCGAGAAACTTTATACAGATAAATTGAAAGCCCTTCTGCCTGGCTCGCTAGTCGTTGGCGAGGAAGCCTATGCCGCTGACCCCTCAATTCTCAAAGCCTTCGAACAAGACTCTCCCGTCTGGGTCGTGGACCCGCTGGACGGCACCAAAGCCTTTCTAGCCGGAGCCCCTGTCTATGGCGTGATCGTCGCGCTAACCCAAGGGGACGAAACGCTGGCCGCATGGCTCTATGACCCGACCTCCGACGAATTCATCACCGCCGAGAAAGGAGCAGGGGCCTATCACAAAGGCAGCAAGCTCAAAGTCATGGCCCCCGATAGCATTGAAAAGATGTCCGGGATCATCGGGGCACGCATTACCTGCGCCTTCAACCAGTGCGCGAACGCGCCAACTGACAAGAAGCCTGTCTTCCACCGCATGCTCTCCGCCTGTCATGATTACGCGCGGCTCGTCGTCGATACGCCGCATTTCTCCGGCACGACCACGCAAGCCCACTTCCACTGCTGGCTGCAAACCTGCACGCCATGGGACTCCGCCGCCGGTATCTTCATCAACACCGAAGCCGGAGGCACCACCGCCCACTGGAACGGCGATCCCTTCCACCCCTCCCACTACGGGCGCGGCATCCTGACGGCACCAGACGAAGAAAGCTGGGCGGAAATCAACCAATGGGTCTCCACCTTCTGCCAGTTGCCAGATAAATAGGCCAAACACCGTCAAAGCAAAAAGCATTGTCCCCATGGATGAGAGAGGCATATCCTTGCCCTACGATTCGTCTTTCGGAGTTTTCTTGCAATGTTGTTTTTTCTCGCTCTTGTTATCCTCTTTCTCTTTTTGGCTGGCACTATTCTCCCATGGGTCAACCGCAGCCGGATCCGTGACCTTGAGGAGCAGATCGATTACCTTCGAGAGCAAGTTTTTGCCTTGAAACAGGCCTATATCGAGCTTCGCACCCCATCAGAAGAAAAGGTCGCCGAGCCAGCTAAACGGACAGAGCCACCTCAAGAACCCCTATCCCCCACAGCAGCTTCCTTTGAGAGTCAAAAACGAGCAGCCTCTACGACAATGCCGTCAGCACCTCCACCCGCCGACGAAGGGCAGGGTGTTTGTATTCTAGCTCCCCACGCGCCGACGCCCAAGCCTCACACTTCCGCCGCGCAAGCTGCCGCCTTCACGCATGAAGAAAAAACCGCTTCGACCCCCAAGAATCCAGCGAAAGCGACCAAACCCAAAAAACTGGGCTTTGAGCAACAATTCGGAACGCGCTTGCCAGTCTGGATCGGCGGAATCGCCTTGGCCTTTGCGGGCTTTTATCTCGTCAAATATTCCATCGACATGGGGTTGCTCTCGCCAACCGTGCGGACGGTGCTGAGCTTCCTGTTTGGCACATCCATGCTGGTCGGCGCGGAAGCGATCCGCAACCGTCCCTCCATCGCGAACGGCACCCGTATCTCGCAAGCCCTGTCCGGCGCGGGGATCGCCGTCCTCTATGGCACGATCTTCGCGGCCTCGGGCCTTTACGAGCTGATCACGCCGACGTGGGCTTTCGTCGGCATGGCGGGCGTGACGGCTTTGGCCGTCGTCCTTTCCCTACGCAACGGCATGCCCATCGCGCTTCTGGGATTGCTTGGCGGCTTCCTGACGCCCGCCATCATCAATTCCGGCCACCCCCAAGCCGCGCCGCTCTTCATCTATCTTTACTTGCTGATGGCGGGCCTGATGACCGTGATCCGCCGTCAGAACTGGTGGGGTCTTTCCCTGATTGCCACAATGCTTTCCTTCCTCTGGGTCGGCATCTGGCTCTTCGGGGGACATTTCACTACAGGAGATGCCACCTGTCTGGGCCTCTTCCTTCTCGCCATGGCGGGCACCGTGAGCCTCGCCTCGCGACACGCCTATACCCAAGAAACAAAAGAGGCACCCGATCAAGCCTTACCGGCCTCCTTACTAAACCTGCTCACCTTGGCAGGGACTTGCGTAATGCTGGGCCTTGTCAGCACGATGAGCGATTTCAGCCCGATGACTTGGGGTCTGCTCGGCTTGCTAGGGGCGGGCACGATGGGGCTCGCCTTCTTCGACCAACCCCTCTACGGCAAAGCACCACATGTCTCGGCTTCTGTCATTCTCGCCCTGCTTTTTCTCTGGCACCCGCACGACCCGATGCTCTATGGCACCGTTGCAGCCTCCTTTGCCGCCTTGTTCATCGCCGGAGGCCTCGTCTTCCTGAAACGCGGGCCCAAGCCCCACCTTTGGGGCCTGCTGTCTGCCGGTGCCGCGTTGTCTTACTACTTCGTCACCTATTTGCGGATTGGACATTCGGCCCTGTTTGCGGATGATGGCCATTTCTGGGGAGGATTGGCCCTCGGCCTTGCGGCTCTGTTCCTGATCGCGCTGGAGCGCACCATTGGCGGCCTGCTTCCGGGTTTCCCCTCGCGCGAGAACCTGAAGGCAATCTTTTCCGCCACCTGTAGTGCCTTCATCTCCATCGCGTTAGCGCAAGAACTGACCCTCCATTTCCTGCCCATCGCCTTCATGGTGCAAGCCTTTGCCTTGTCGCTCATCGCCCGAAAGATCGAGGTGCCAGCCCTGCGCTGGATCACGGCAGCGACGGCGGCTGTAGGCGGTGCCCTGCTTCTCCCCGATCTCCTGATTATGCTCAACGCCACGCTGACAAGCCTGACAGGCAACGTGATGTCCCACCTTCACAGACACTCCCTGCCAAGCAGCAACACGCCCATCCTGACCTATGGCCTGGCAGCCTTGGCGGCGATGGGCACTGGCTGCGTCCTACGCAAGGATCAGGCAGGCAAACTCGCGCTTCCCTTTGAAGCCTCCGCCGTTACGCTCGGCCTTTGTGCACTCTATTTCATCGCCAGATGGCCGTTCAATCTGACGTTATCCGGTAACGAGCCCCTCTTTGTCAAAGCAGGACTCTTCGAACGCGCGACGGTCACAAATGCCTTCTACCTTTACGGCATGGCACTGGCCGTTGCTGGGCACCTGTTCAACCGCAGCTTTATTACGAAAGCAGGCCAGTGGGTCTTTCTACTGGCCGTTGCACGGACGGGCTATTTCGATCTCCTTATGTATAACCCTTTGCATAATAGCGAAGCCATCGGACACCTGCCGCTCGTCAACGGCTTGCTGATTCTCTACGGTCTGCCCATACTATGGCTCTATACCGCCACACGCGAAAAGAACGACTCCAAACGCCGCCGGATAGGGCAAGGCGGCATTTTACTGCTCGCCTTTACATGGCTCTCGCTCAGCGTCCGCCATTTCTATCACGGCCCTGTCCTGTCCAACGGCACCGTGACGACAGCCGAAATCTACAGCTATTCGGCAGCATGGCTGTTGTTCGGCTTGTTGCTGTTATTCTATGGCACGCTCAAGAACAGCAAGTTCGTCCGCGTCGCCTCGCTGGGCACCATGATCCTGACGGTGGGGAAGGTCTTCCTGTACGACGCGTCCGAGCTGGAAGGCCTGCTGCGCGTCACCTCGTTCCTCGGTCTGGGCCTGTCATTACTGGGCCTAAGCTGGTTCTATTCGCGCTTCGTCTTTACAGCAGCCAAAGAGGAAGAAGAAGGTTCCGTCTAACCAATCTTCTGCTCAGCCAGAAAAGCGTCGATCTTCGCGACAACCTCATCGACCTTCTCGTCGGGAACGATCCCTTCAAGATGGGCAATCGCGCGCGCGAACTTGCGCGAGTCCGCCTCGGCCTGCTCTTCCTGAACCGTTACTGGCACGCGGCCATAGACATCCTCGAACCGAACGATATCGTCCTCGCCCAGATAATCACCCGACTGCACTTCGATCAGGTAAAGCGGTGTCTTGCCGGGATTTTCCAGCATGTGCTTTTCACCCAGCGGAATGTAAACGGACTCGTTCGTGCCCAAAAGAGTCACCTTGTCGCCGCAAGTCACACGGCCTGTACCGCTGACAATGATCCAGTGCTCGGCACGATGATAATGCATCTGCAAGCTAAGCTTGGCCCCTGGTTTGACCATAATCTGCTTGACCTGAAACCGCTCGCCCCGATCCACGAGCTCATAAGAACCCCAAGGGCGGTAGACCATGCTGTGCGTCTGCCCCTCGCCGCGCCCGTCTTTCTTCAGGCGTTCGACAAAGTCCTTAACCTTGTCAACCTGCGCTTTGTCGGCAACCAACAAAGCATCCTGCGTGTCGATCACGACAACATTATCGAGGCCCAAAACTGTCACCAGTCGCCCGTCAGCGCGGATATAAGAATTACTGGTACCGCTGGTCATCACATCGCCAGAAATGACGTTGCCGTCGTCGTCTTTTTCGCCAAGCTCCCAAAGAGCCTCCCAGCCGCCAACGTCGCTCCATACGAAATCGACAGGCACCACGCCGACATTGCGCGCGTCTTCCATAATCGCATAGTCGATGGACAGGTTAGGGGCAGCCGCAAAAGAGTCGGGATCAAGCCGCAGGAAATCCAGGTCACGCGTCGCCTTGCCCAAGGCATTCTGGCAGGCTTGAACCATCTTGGGCTGCAACCGCTCCAGTTCGCCCATATAGACATCGGCACGGAAGATGAAGATGCCGGAGTTCCAGAAAAAGTTCCCGCTCTTCAAATAGGTCTTGGCGGTATCGGCATCGGGCTTTTCCTTGAAGGTCTTGACGACATAGCCGCCGTCATGATCGGCAATAGCCTGCCCCTTTTCAATATAGCCAAACCCTGTATGCGGCTTGGTCGGCTTGATCCCGAGCGTCATCAAACGGCCATCCAAAGCCAACGCCGCAGCGCGACGTACAGCTGCTTCAAAAGCCTTGGCATCGGCAATATAATGATCGGACGGCATCACGACCATAACCGTATCAGCTGGATCATCACACCACATCGCTGGAATAGCCAAAGCCGGAGCCGTGCTGCGCCCGACAGGCTCAAGCACGATCAGCGAAGGTTCAATCCCCGCCGCCCGCAACTGCTCGGCAATGATGAAGCGCTGTTCGACATTGCAAATGATCACCGGCGCCAAAATATCGCCTGATGGCTTCAGACGAGACGCTGTCTGCTGCAACAGCGACCCCGACCCATGCAGCTCTTGAAGCTGCTTGGGATAAGCCGCGCGCGACAAAGGCCAAAGCCGCGTACCAGAACCGCCGGAAAGGATAACAGGCAAGATTTTCATGAGGAATCCTTCATGCCTAGCGTGGTAATATCAAAACAGAGCATACTCAAAAAAAGAAACAAAATGGCGGACGGGGTGGGATTGATGGCCTTCGGCCACCCTTCGGGCGATGTCGCTTCGCGCCATCGTCCAAAACGCTTTGCGTTTTGTCGAACCCGCCTTTTTCTTTGTGGGTTCGCATCCCACCCCGTCCGCCTACTCATTCCTTATACCTCCTGTCGGGGGCATAAGGAATGGCGGACGGGGTGGGATTCGAACCCACGGTGGAGTTACCCCCACGCCGGTTTTCAAGACCGGAGCCTTCAACCACTCGACCACCCGTCCGCAGCGAGTCGCTTTATATATTGTTTCTGGGGCAAAAAGCAAACCTTACATACACCGCTTTTGTTAAGATTTACTCGTCAACCCGTTGATAAACCCAGCCTTGGGCTCCCATACAGGCCTGATACATATCCTCGCGGTTGGCGGCATTCAGGTCCACAGTGCGGGGAGGGGGCACGTAAGGCCCGCCTTCAACCACCGTTTTGCAGACCTCGCGGTAGCCATCATTAAAACAACGCGTATGAACAGGCGGCCGTGGCGGCGGCATGGCTCCATAGGTCTGAAAGACAGGCGGAGCCGATCCCATAGAGCTTTGCTTGCAATTATAGCTGTCCACGCCAAAAGTCGAAGGATCGCCCGCAGGCTTCATCCATTCATAATGCGCACATCCAGCCAGCATCAACACGGCACCAAGAAGGATAACTTTAGACGATAGCATAAGGAGCCTCCATTAAACGTGCTGTTGCCTTGGCCACATCAGTTTGTCGCATCAGCGACTCGCCGATCAAAAACGTATGAACACCGGCGCGGCGTATTCGTGCAATATCTTCGGGTGTCGCGATACCGCTTTCGCAGACCGTAAGACGGTTTTGTGGCACGAGCGGGGCAAGAGCCTCCGTCGTCGCCAAATCAACCTTCAGAGTCTTGAGATTGCGATTATTGATCCCGATAAGCCCGTCGGGCAGCCGCAAAGCCCGCTCCAGCTCCGCCACGTCATGCACTTCGATGAGCACATCCATCCCATAGTGCCGCGCCGCTGCATGCAGTTCAGCGGCCAACCCATCATCTAAAGCCGCCATGATCAGCAAGATGCAATCCGCGCCCATCGCACGAGCCTCGACTACTTGCCACGGATCGATCATGAAATCCTTACGCAGCACGGGCAGGGCACAGGCAACGCGCGCCGCTTCAAGATAAGCACTCTCGCCTTGAAAATACGGACCGTCCGTCAGCACAGACAAACACGCCGCGCCACCTTGCTCATATCTACCGCCAAAGACACCGGATCAAAATCAGACCGGATTAGTCCGGCAGAAGGCGAAGCCTTCTTGATCTCGCAAATAAGCCCCACGTGACCGCGCGCCGTTTTGCTTTCAAGTGCCGCCTGAAAGCCTCTCACAGGACTTGCAAACCGCGCCGTTTGCTCCAAAGAGGACAAACTTCGTTCGCTTTTCCATCCCTTGAGGTCGTCGGCCTTTCGAGCGCAGATTTCCTGAAGTTTATCCATATTCCCCTTCGATCTTTCCTCTTCGACGTCGCCCTTGCATTACCCCAAGAAGGTCCCTCTTTAACCTTGCCGACAAACAGGCAAAATTAAAAGTGGAAAAAAAGCCACAAAAAGCATACGGTACGCCGCGTTACCACGTTAGAATTAGATAAGGATCCCCTCAATCATGTCAGCACCCATTTTATCTCTGGACATCATAACCGGCCTGGCCGGAAGCGGCCGCCGCGCTCTTGCAGACTCCATGCACAAACAACAAGTCAATTCATTCATTGTTCAAGCCAAAACATCCATTGCCCCGAAAGAACGCTTTCCCGCCTCGGCTCAGGCTCTAACCAGAAAGCTATTCAAGCAACAGGTAATCCCAGCCCTGACACAGGGACGTAACGTGATTTTCGTGACACCTCTTTGCGAAGAGGAACAAAACGCCTATGGCTTGGCGCAGGAAATGCAAACCGCGATTCAAACATCCGTGTGTCAGCGTGTTTTGATGAACTGCATCCATATTCAACCAGCGAGCGTTGGGACCTGTTTAACAAACCTCTTTGCCCGCAAGAATGGAGAAGGATACGTCCGTATCCATTTTGCATCGCTTGGAGGCCTATACAACCAGTACAGAAAGCATGGGCCGTTTTACTCGGCATATCCGCCCATGAATTGCGAAACAGTCACGCTGTCGCCGCTTGATCCTATGGCAAATACGACAGCCGATATGGTCGACACGTTATGTGTTGCCAAGGCCGAAACGCCGACTCCGCGCCTATCTCTGTTCGGAGCCGCCAAAGAACCCTTCGGCATCGTGATTGAACCGACTCCTGCCGAAACGCGCAGCGCGAACAGGATGAAGCCAGCAAGCACACCCCAGACTAGCCTCCATTGCTAAGCGAGATCAGCCTGTCCAGCTTGGCTTTGGCAAGGCCGCTGTCGATGGCATCGGCGGCGCGGGTGAGGCCGTGTTCCAGCGCGCGCACTTTACCGGCGATAACCAAGGCAGCAGCAGCGTTCAACAACACGATCTCGCGATAAGGCCCTTTCTGACCCTCCAGTAAATCGCGTAGAGCCTGCGCGTTATCGGCGGGTGAGCCGCCCTTGATCGCTTCGATCCCGACGATCGGCAAACCGACCTCGTCCGGTGACAATATGATCGAGCTAATCTCGCCATTCTTCAGCTCGCTGATGCGGTTGGGCCCCGTCGTGCTAAGCTCGTCCAGACCGTCATAGCCATAAACAACCCAAGCTCGCTCACTGCCCAAATTGGCAAGAGTCTTGGCCATGGGCTCCCGCCATGCGGGCGCGAAAACGCCAACCAAATGCTGCTTGACGCCCGCAGGATTGGTCAATGGCCCCAATAAATTGAAAATGGTGCGCACACCGATCTTTTGACGGACGGCAGCCACATGCTTCATTGCCGGATGATGGCGCGGCGCGAACAGAAAACCGATGCCGATCTCGTTCATGGAACGCTCAACGACTTCCTTCGGGGCCTCCAGATTATAGCCCAGCGCAGCCAGAACATCCGAGGAACCGGACTTGCTTGTCGACGCCCGATTGCCATGCTTGGCGACTGGCACTGCGCTGGCTGCCACCACAAGAGCCGTCGCCGTCGAAACATTGAGTGAGCCATGCCCGTCGCCCCCCGTGCCGACAATATCCATGGCCCCTTCAGGAGCCTGAACCGTATCCATCACACGCCGCATCGCCATGGCCGCGCCTTGAAGCTCTTCCTGCGTTTCGCCTTTCTTGCGCAAGCCCAAAAGCAACGTCTCAAGATCGGGCTCCTCAATCTCGCCGCGAAAAAGCGCGTCAAAAACATCCTGTGTTTCCTGCAAGGAAAGGCTCTCACCTTCTCTCAAAAGAGACAAAGCATCGGCAAAGATCATCACAGCTCCTCTTGTTTGGACCGTTGCATCACGGCGGCAAAAAAGCCGTCCGTCTTGTGCCGCGCTGGCGTCAGCGACAAAAAGTCACCCGTATCAGGCAAACCAGGCAGAAGCGAGGCGCACTGTCCCACAGGCACCACTTTAAAATCAGGATGATTATCCAGAAAACGCTCGATCTGCTGTTCGTTCTCTTCAGGCAAAAGCGAACAGGTCGCATAGACAAGCCGCCCGCCTTCTTTCACAAGACGGGACGCGCTCTCTAAAATGCTGCCCTGAAGCGGTACCAAAGCCTCTAAACCGGGGCCCAATACCTTCCACCGCGCATCAGGATTGCGCCGCCATGTCCCCGTGCCACTGCACGGCGCATCGACCAGCACCCGATCAAACGCTCCCTTATGCCGCTTCACCCATGGATCCCGCTCACTGGACAAAGCGTGCGTCTCGATATTGTGCAGCCCTGCGCGACGGAACCGCTCGCCGCTACGCTTCAAGCGTTTATCTAAAACATCACAAGCGACAATCCGGCCCTTGTTTTCCATCTGGGCGGAAATCGTGAGCGTCTTGCCGCCCGCGCCAGCGCAAAAATCGACCACCCGCTCACCAGCCTTGGCCTCCATGAGGAGCCCGACCAGTTGTGAGCCTTCATCCTGCACTTCAATCGACCCGTCTTTCAGCAAAGCGAGTTGACCGAGGGCAGGGCGGTCATGCACGCGCAGGCCCCACGGCGAATAAGGCGTGATCCCGACATCCAGTCCGCATTTGCGCAGCTCGGCCAAAGCAGCCTCGCGCGTGATCTTCAGCGGATTGATCCGCATATCCAGCGGCGCAGAATTCAGCATCGCCTCAAGCTCGGCGTTAAATTTCTTGCCGAAACGGCTCTTCATTCCCTCGGCGGCCCAATCGGGGCACTCGACCAAAATGGCCTGAGACATCTCGGGATGGATAAAAGTATGGCCCTTAAGCTTGCCGACAAACCGGCGTTCCTCATCACTGAGGGCGGGGGGAGCATATTGACCGCCGGAAAAGGCCGCTTCGATCTCGCTAGGGTTCTTGCGTTCCACAAGGCGCAGATAGGCAATCAGTCGGTTGCGCGCCGTCCGGTTCTGGGCATATTTATCCAGCCACCAGTCCAAACGCCCCTGATGACGCAGCAGCGTGTAAAGGAACTTCGAGACAAAGGCCCTGTCCTTGGAGCCGATATACCGCCGCGCCCGAAACGCGCCGCTGACCACCGCATCGGCGGGACGCGGCGTTTCATCAACCAAAGTGGCAATCTCCAAAGTGGCAGCAAGGCGGGCAGCAGGGGTCATAAAACGTCTTTCCAGAAGGTCTCTACAGCCCCAACCTATCACTCCAACCCACCGTTCTGCAAAGGAAAGAATGCCTCTTTTCAATCCCCATTGCGCTCACTTGACGGCTGTATTAGACCTGAGGGCCATAAAACAACACGAAAACCGAGTATCTCTCATGTCTGAAAAAATCGCTGTGCTGGGCCTTGGCTATGTCGGCTTACCCTTGTTTATCGGTCTTGCCCGTCCTTTTGACGGCGTCATTGGCTATGACATCGATACCAAACGAGTCGCCGCCCTGAACGAAGCCCATGACTGGACCGGCGAGGTGACCGCCGACGAGCTTAAGGCCTGTAAGGGATTGATGACGGCCAACGCTGACGACATGCTGGAAGCCACCATCTATATTGCGACGGTCCCGACCCCGATTGATGAGGCCAAACGCCCCGACCTTGGTCCCGTCCTCAGTGCCTGCCGCATCATCGGCGAGGTCCTGAAAAAAAAGAAAGCGGCAGGCCTGTCCGGCCTCCTGCCCATCATCGTCTTTGAATCCACCGTCTATCCGGGCCTGACGGAAGAGCTGTGCGGCAGTGAGATTGCCCGCATCTCCGGCCTTGAGCACCGCAAGGACTTTGTCCTCGGCTATTCGCCGGAACGCATCAATCCGGGCGACAAGGTCCATCGCCTTGAAACCATCAAAAAAGTCGTCAGCGCGGAAACGCCCGAAGCCCTTGAGCGTCTGGCCGCCATTTACGGTGCGGTTGTCACGGCGGGCATCCACAAAGCCCCCAGCATCTGCGTCGCCGAATGCGCGAAGGTCATCGAAAACACGCAGCGCGACATCAACATAGCCCTGATGAACGAGCTGGCCGTCATCTGCGAAAAACTGAACATCCGCACGCAAGACGTTCTTGAGGCTGCGCGAACCAAGTGGAACTTCCTGCCCTTCACGCCGGGGCTTGTCGGCGGCCATTGCATCGGTGTTGACCCTTATTATCTCACCACCCGCGCGGAAGAGCTGGGCTATCACCCCCAAGTGATCCTCTCGGGCCGCCGCATCAACGACGACATGCCGATCTTTGTCGCCCAAAAGCTCATCAAGCTGCTGGTCAATGCCCGCCGCATCAACCCGTCGGCCAAGGTCGGGATTTTGGGCCTCTCCTTTAAAGAGAACGTCCGCGACCTGCGCAACAGCCGTGTACCC
>JAQUHK010000040.1 GCA_028683655.1 Alphaproteobacteria bacterium | reverse complement strand
CATATCCATCTGGACCTCGATCCCCGTGATCGCCACATCGGGCACCCGCGCTGCCAAAGCCAGCATAGCCCCGCCAACGCCGCACCCAAGCTCCAGCACCCGCTCTCCCCCCCGTGCAGGCACAGCCGCAGCCAGCAACAGCGTATCGACCGCAATCCTGTATCCCTCAGCAGGCTGCTCGACCTCAAAACGCTTTCCAAGCAATGTATCTACTGTTGTGTGCATCAACTGATCATCCGGCATAAATGGCTACCTTTCCGACCCGCTTTATGGCACAAAGAAAAGGCATGGAACAGCTCAGAGCATAGATCATGGCCCAAATTCTCGCTCTTTCCCCCACAAAGCCGCCCCACAGGCAGGAGCCCAACGCGCTCGCCGCGCTGACGGCCCTGATTGCCGACGATATGATGGCGGTGAACGAGATGATCCTGCAACGGATGAGCAGCCAAGTCCCCCTGATCCCCCATCTGGCCGCCCATATCATCGCGTCTGGCGGCAAGCGTCTGCGGCCTGTCCTCCTCATGGCCTGCGCCCGCTTGTGTGGCTATCAAGGTGAGCGTCATCGCAAGCTCGCCGCCGCGATCGAGTTCATCCACACCACCACCCTTTTACATGACGATGTCGTGGACGAAAGCGACCTGCGTCGAGGCCGCGCCTCCGCCAACGCCCGGTTCGGTAATCAGGCCGCGATCCTCGTCGGCGACTTCCTCTACAGCCGCGCCTTCCAGCTGATGGTCGAGGATGGCTCCATCGACGTGCTGCGCATTCTGGCTTCCGCCTCCTCCGTTATCTCCGAAGGCGAGGTTCTGCAACTCGCCGCCAAGAACGACTGCACGATGAGCGAGCAAGCCTATCTGGAAATCATCCGCGCCAAAACCGCCGAGCTGTTCGCCGCCGCCTGCCGTATTGGTGCCGTCGTCGCCGCCCGCCCGAGTGCCGAAGAAGAGGCCCTGCGCACCTTCGGCCTGAACCTCGGCATCGCCTTTCAGATCATCGACGACGTCCTCGACTATGACGCCGAGCAAACCCGCCTAGGCAAAGCTCTGGGCGACGATTTCCGCGAGGGCAAGATCACCCTGCCCGTGATCCTTGCCATGCACCGTGGCCCCGAAAGCGAACGCGCCTTCTGGCAGCGCACGATGACCGAGCTAAAACAAAAAGAGGGCGACCTCGCCTTCGCCCAAGACACCCTGCGCCGCCACGGTGCCCTGCACGATTGTATCGAGCGCGCCCGACACTACGGCACCATCGCCCGCGACGCGCTGGGCCTCTTCCCCGCCTCCCCCATCAAAACCGCCCTCCTCGACACCATCTCCTTCACCATCGAGCGGCGTTTTTAGAGAATTATCTCGTTACCCCTCTTTCTCTCCCCCTGGAGGGGGGGGGGGGAAAGCAAAAGCTTAGGCTTAGCTTAGCTTAGCTTAGCTTAGCTTAGCTTAGCTTTTGCAAGAGAGGGGGAAGTATCCTCGCTCTCCACCAACACCCCTTCAGTTTTTAACCAAAACCACCCCAATTCCGTCCTTGCAGCCCGCCCCGCATCCGGCTATAACCTTGCCTTCCACAGACAAGCTTCGGAGAGTAGCTCAGCCTGGTAGAGCACTGCCTTCGGGAGGCAGGGGCCGGAGGTTCGAATCCTCTCTCTCCGACCATTTATTTCAATGGGTTAGTTTTTCAGCAACACCCGAAAATTATTACAGCTGTAATAATTCACGCGATAGATCCATGAATTCGGATTAGGGCTGCTCTTCGTGGCAGTTCGACGATTGATGGCACTGAACTTCTATCACCGTCACCCATCAACCTTGCACCACCAGAAAACTCCGCCCTCCTAACTGCACATGAATGGTCGGACATCTATGTACAAGATATGATAAAACCATTACAACTATCAGGCAAAATTATCATCGGGGTTGTAATGAATAAAATCTTCCTGGCCGCGCTGCTCTTTGTGTCTCTTCTTACGCTTGCTACCCCGACAAAGGCCGAACAAGGTAGCATCGCAGCACTTATCAGCGACACATCCAACCCTTACTGGAAAACGCTTGAAAATGGCTTGCGTGACACGGCAAAAACACTGGGCATTCAAATTGATATTTCTGCTATTCAAAGCGCATCGGATGCCGAAGGTCAGCTCAATCATTGTGAATCGGCCCTGCTGAAAAATCCAAAAGCGATCATCTTTGCGGCAGTTGATGCCGTCAACCTTGGTTCTTGCCTTCGCAAAGCCGACGCGAAGGGTATCGCATTGATTGACATAGACGGTAATGTTGATCAGCAACGGGCGGAGAAAATGGGCGTTCATGTTGCCTTTTCCGTTGCTTCGAATAACGTCCAGCTTGGAAAGAAAGCCGCCAGCTATTTGACAGGACAAAAAGGTAAAATATTAGTGATTGAGGGCATGAGCGGAAGCCAGCCGGGCATTCTGCGGGTCAAAGGATTTAAGGACAATCTTGATAAAGGTCTGACTATCGTGGCCTCTCAAGGTGCAGACTGGGATCGCCTGAAAGCCGCCGATATCGTCAGCCGCATCGTCACCCAACACCCCGACTTATCCTTTATATTTGCTGCCAACGACACGATGGCACTGGGGGCCGTTGAAGCCCTTCGTGCCGCCAACATCAACACGGTGAAGGTTGTTGGTATTGACGGGTCAACAGATGCCATCAAGGCGATCAAAGAGGGCCGCCTTACGGCTAGCATCGCGCAACTCCCATACCTGATGGCGAAAGAAGCTCTCGAAAAGGCCAGCCAATACATCAAAGACCGCAAGCCTCTTTCCTTCGAACAATATGTTCCCATTCTCACGTTGGACAAGGCCGTCTTTGAGAAAAACAACGAAGCCCTTTTGCAATATGTACGCTGATCGGAAGCTTTGATATGCGGGTGTACCAAGGCCTTATACTTGTCATTCTGCTTCTCTTATGCGCGTTCTTTGCCATCACTTCGGATGTTTTTCTGACATGGGCGAATGTTCTGAACATATTCACGGCCACCTCAACCATTGGCCTTCTCGCGATAGGCGCGGCCTTTGTCATCGGCGCGGGAGGTCTTGATCTGTCCGTAGGCTCCCTTATGGCCTTCTCGGCCATTACTGGAGTTATGGTTGCACCAGAATCTTCCACCACATCGGTGCCGCTCATCTTGTTCGTCTGTCTGGCGACGGGACTGTTTGCAGGGGCCATAAATGGCAGCCTCATTGGCGGCATGAAACTTCCGGCGTTTATCGTAACCCTCGGCATGCTGAGCATTGCGAGGGGGCTAGCCCTCATCTTTTCAAACGGACGACCCGTTTATGGGTTGCCCGAGGGTTTGGTTTTTCTTGGGCAAGGAAGGATTGGCGGCGTTCCCATTCCAGTCATGGTTTTTCTTGCGACAGGTTTTGTAGCACATATTCTCTTGGGTCGGACAAGGTTTGGGCGACACAGCTTAGCCATTGGCGATAATGAACAAGCCTCGTGCAACGCGGGCATCCAGATTTTTCGTTACAAAGTTACACTCTATGCCTTATCGGGGTTGTTAGCCGCCATGGCCGTCATTCTATCAATGAGCCGTGTGAACGCCGCTGACCCGAGTTCAGGCATGATGTATGAATTAACAGCCATCACCGCCGCTATCATCGGGGGCACTTCCCTGTCCGGCGGCAGAGCGTCGGTTGCAGGGGCCATGATTGGTGCGCTCATTATGGGTGTGTTGCAAAACGGCATGACACTGATGAATGTGCCAGCCTATTACCAGCAAGTCGCCGTCGGCATCGTCCTGATTGCGGCGGTTACTTTTGGCAAGTGCAGGGGTGTTCATGCTTCTAAAAATTGAACACCTTCACAAGAATTACGGCAGCGTTCACGCCTTGGATGACGTGTCCCTCTCTTTAGAATCTGGGACAGTGCTAGGAATTGTCGGTGATAATGGCGCAGGCAAGTCAACCCTGATGAAATGCATTACCGGATCAGAAACAGCAAGCGGCGGTTCTATCGTTCTTGACAACAGTCCTTTGCCCAAAGGCAATCCCTATGCCTCGCGAGAAGCTGGCATAGAGATGATCTATCAGAATCTTGGTCTATGTTTGCAGCAAGATGTCGTTGAGAATATTTTTTTAGGACGCGAGAAGCGGATCAAAGTGATGGGTCTAGAGACGCCCCTGCTTGATTTAAAGGGAATGGAGCGAGAGGCCCAAACCCTCATCGGGCGACTAAATGCAGAGATTAATGTTCGTAAGAAAGCAGGTGCTCTTTCGGGCGGACAACAGCAAGCCGTTGCTATTGCCCGCGCCCTGCTGTTTCAGCCCCGCCTTTTAATTATGGATGAACCAACGGCAGCACTTGGAGTCAGGGAAGTCGCCATAGTCCTTGATCTTATCCGCGCCCTTAAAAAACAGGGAATTGCGGTCATATTAGTTTCCCATAGACTAGGAGACATTTTCGAAGTCGCAGATCGCATTGTCCTGATGCGGCACGGCAGACTCATTGAAGATAAACTTATTACTGAGACGTCATTGTCTGAACTGACCCAGAAAATTCTTTGCGCCGGAACTCTTGGCGACGAGAATTAATGGGATAATAGAATAAGGCTATCCCGATTTTCGAAGGGCGAGGTATCTATATAAAATCCTTAACGCCATCACCCGATAATCCGGCCCCATCCCACCTTACCGATTGCCCTATATCCCTGATCGCTTTATAACTTTGGGCGAGAGGTTTCCTTGATTACGAGAACCGAGAGTGGGGTGGCGTTTGTCTTTCTTTCTTATCCAGTTTCTGACCGGTCTTTCCAGTGCCGCCGTCCTGTTTTTGGTCGCCAGCGGCCTTTCCCTGATCTTCGGGGTGACGCGCATTCTCAATTTCGCGCATGGCAGCCTTTACATGCTGGGGGCGTTCATCTCCTACACCCTCGTGCAGCATCTGGGCGACGGGGTGCTGGGGTTTTGGGGATCGCTGCTTCTTGCCTCCTGCGCCACGGCGGCGATAGGCACCATCATCGAAATCCTGATCCTCCGTCGCATCTATCACGTCCCTGAACTTTTCCAGCTTCTTGCCACCTTTGCCCTTCTGCTGGTCTTTCAGGACATCACGCTGCATATCTGGGGGCCCGAGGATTTACTGGGCCCGCAAGCCCCAAGCCTGTCCGGCTCTATCGAGATTCTGGGCGAAGCCTTCCCGACCTATGACCTGTTCCTGATCGGCCTTGCGGGAGTTGTCATCACGGGGCTTTACCTCCTGCTCTTCAAAACACGGTGGGGCGTTTTGCTCCGTGCCGCGACCGAAGACCGCGAAATGCTAGCCAATCTAGGCGTGAACCAGAAATGGCTCTTCACCAGCGTCTTTGCACTGGGCAGCTTTCTGGCAGGTCTGGGCGGTGCGTTACAGCTCCCGCGCGAGAGCGTCAGCCTTTCGATGGATATGAACGTCATCATCGACGTTTTTGTCGTGATCGTGATCGGCGGCCTCGGCAGCCTGCGCGGCACCGTTCTGTCCGCCATAATCGTCGGGCTCGTCCGCGCGTTTGGCATCCTGATCTTCCCCGAAATCACGCTAGTCCTTCTGTTCCTGATCATGGCCATCGTGCTGATCTTCAAACCCCACGGCCTTTTCGGCAAGGCCGAGGATAGCGTGATCGCGTCAAGCCAGCTCGCGAGCGGAGCCCTCTGTCCCGCGCCGAAGTGGGGCCGCACGCTGGCCGTCGTGATCGCCGCAGGCCTGCTCACCCTGCCACTATTCGTGGGCGATTACGGCCTCGTGTTGACCAGCGAGATCATGATCTGGGCCTTGTTTGCCGTTAGCCTGCACTTCATCATGAGCCCGGGCGGAGTCGGCGTGTTCGGCCATGCGCTCTATTTCGGCCTTGGGGCCTATGCCACCGCGCTGCTGACCAAATATCTGGCCGTCACCATGCCCGTAGCGCTGCTGGCCTCACCGCTTGCCGCCATCTTGGGCGCCGTTCTGTTCGGCTGGTTTTGCGTGCGCTCTCAAGGCATGTATCTGGCTATGCTGACCTTCGCCTTTGCCCAAATGGTCTGGGCCGTCGCCTTCCAGTGGTACGATGTGACGGGCGGCGATAACGGCATGCTCGGCATCTGGCCCGCCGAGTGGGCCAGCAACAAGACGGCTTTCTACTATATGACCTATGCCTTATGTGGCGCAGGTATCCTCCTGCTGCGTTCGTTCATCTTCACGCCGTTCGGCTATGCCTTGCGAGCCGTTCGCGATCAAAGCAAACGAGCCGAGGCTCTGGGCCTCAACGCCATGCGCTTGCAATGGATAGGCATGGGCGTCGCCGGAGCGTTCGCAGGCCTCGCCGGTTCGCTCTTCGCCTACAGCAAGGGCAGCGTCTTCCCGACCTCGCTCGACATACACACGACACTAAACGCTTTCGTCATGGTGATGATCGGGGGCTTTAACACCCTGACTGGTCCCTTGGTCGGCAGCGTGATTTATATCATGCTGGAAACCGAAATCAGCCGCGTCAGCGAGGTCTGGCGGCTTCTGCTCGGCTCCATTATCCTCGCCATCGTCATCTTCTTCCCCCAAGGCCTAGTCGGTGCCTTCAATAAACGCTTTATCAAAGTGAAGGAGTAACCAGATATGAAAACGCTTTCCGCACTGGTTTTAGGTTTTGTTCTGATGGCCTCCCCCGCCCTCGCCGCCCCCGCGACAGGTGAGCCGATCAAGATCGGGGAGATGATGCCATATACTAATGGTCCAAGTTTTGCTGTCCCATTCCGTGAGGGCTGGCAGATTGCTCTTGAGCAAATCAACAAGGAAGGAGGAGTCCACGGCAGGCCCGTTGAAATTGTTTCTCGTGACGATCAGGCCGACCCAGCCGTTGCGGTGCGCATTGCAGAAGAGTTGGTCTCTCGCGAGAAGGTTGTCATGCTCATCGGCGCAGGGTTTGACAATGTCGGCCTCGCTGTCGGTAATTATGTAAACCGGTATCATGTTCCTTTACTCAAGCAATGGGCTGGAAGTTGTGGCCCCATCGAAGACCCACAAAACACTTATTGGTTCAATACAACGCCTTGTTATGGGCCTTATGCGCGTATTTTTGCGCGAGAGGCAGCCAAGTTGCCCTATAAGAAGTGGGCCATGATCGGACCGAATTACGAGTTTGGCCACGCAATGAATGAATCTTTCAAAGCAGAGCTTCAACGTCTACGCCCCGATGTGGTATTCGTATCCGAACGGTATCCAGCCGTTAGCAAAATTAATGCGGCGGCAGAAATACGCGCCATTGACCGCACAAAACCAGATGCAATTTTCAGCACGATTTTTAGCGGTGATTTGGCTTCATACCTTCTTCATGCACAGAAGGTTGGATTTCTCCAAGATAAGTACTGCATCAGCGGGACAAATATTGGTTCAAAAACCTCGATCAAAGAACTTGGCACCGCTTATCCAGCCGGATGGCTTACGGAAGGCGTACCACAGGATACGAACGGTCTTCCTGTTGATCCTTTCGTAAAGCTGTACGAATCCAAATACGAACAACGCCCTGACTTGATGGCAATTTATGGCTATCAAATCCTGCTGGTTGCAGTCGATTCATTGCGAAAAGCCAAGAGCCTAAACGGTGAAGACATCCGCAACGCGCTCGAAAACGCTAAAATCGACGGCCCATTCGGTCCTGTACAAATGAAGAATAAACAACTTTATCCCGGCTTCTGGCTGGGGCATACCGACAACCAAAACGGGAAAGGGAGCATGGTGAACCTGAAATGGCATTCACCCGAAGACTTGTTTCCCGAAGCTTTCCAAACGACAATTGCCCAATAGTCAACACCAGCAAAGGAGCCTCACCATGAAAAAGGTTTCTGCTCTCTTCGTCGGACTATCCCTTTTAACCCTCACCCTCACCCTCACCCTCCCCGCCCACGCTGCGGGCGAGCCGATCAAGATTGGGGACATCAATGCTTATAGCGCGATGCCGGTGATGGTTGAGGGCTACAAGAACGGCGTTGATCTTGCGCTGGACGAGATCAATCAGGCGGGCGGGGTTCTGGGCAGGCCCTTGGAGGTGATTTCGCGTGACAGCAAGCTTCTCCCAGCCGAAGGGATCAAACATGCACAGGAGCTTGCTTCGCGTGAGGGGGTCTCGGTACTCACAGGCTGTGGCGGATCGGGGGTGACCTTGGCCGTCAGTAGTTGGGCCGACAAAAACAACATTGCTTTTATCGAAACCTCCGCCGTTTCGGACAGCGCGATTTGGGAAAACTGGAACAAGCATTTCTTCCGCATCACATGGGGCGGCTATATGTACATGTCGTCCAGCATCGACAAAGCGATTGAACTTTACGGCGACAAAATCAAAGGCAAGAAATGGGCTTTTGTTTCCCCCAACCTTGAATATGGCCACGCCGTCTTGAATATAGCGCAGAAGATAGCCGATGAGCGCGGTCTTCAGGCAACATGGCTTCAACCCCTCTGGTCAGATTGGGGCAAGCTGGATGCAGGCGCGACGATCACCGCCCTCAAACAGCAACAGCCCGATGTCGTTATCAGCATGTTCCTGACAAGCGACCTGACCAAGTTTATCCGTGAAGGGAGTAAGCGAAAGTTCTTCGCCAACAAAATCGTGATCGCACCCCAGCTCGCCGCCCCCGAACATTTAAACACATTGAAAAACGAAACACCTAAGGGCTGGATTTCCGTAGGCTTCCCCGTTGAGGACTTGAAGACTCCCGCCTTCCTCGAATTCAAAGACAAATATCAAGCTAAATACCACCAGCTCCCCATGACTTATTCCATGATGGGCTATAACGTCGTCCACGCTATTGCTAAAGCTATTGAACAGGCTGGCTCAGACAATCCAGAAAAAATCCGCGCCGCGCTGGAAACGGTCAGTTTCATCACACCTACCGGCGAACAATCCTTCCGGAGCATTGACCATCAGGCTAACGTCACCTTTTGGGTTGGAACAACAGATGTAGTCAATGGCGAAGCAAAGCTAGCCCACTGGACACAGGAAACGGCTACCAACCACTCGCCAAGCGATGCATGGATTCTTGAACAACGCACTAACGCCAACACAATGAAATAAGCCCAACTAGCAAAGGAACCTCACCATGAAAAAGATTTCTGCTCTCCTTCTTGGGCTTTCCCTTATAGCCCTCACCTCCCCCGCCCTCGCCGCCCCCGCGACAGGTGAGCCGATCAAAATTGGGGATATTTCTATGTATAGCAAAGCACCAGAATACGCCAACCCCTATAAAATGGCAGTCGATTTGGCTGTGTCCGAAATCAATGCAGATGGGGGGATCAATGGTCGCCCTCTCGAAGTTGTAAGCCGCGACAGCAGGATGGATCCTGGCGAAGCTGTTAAACTTGCCGAAGAGCTGTTTGCACGAGATAAGGTTCAAATTTTCATGAATTGTGACTCATCCGCTGCTACCTTGGCATTGAGTAGTTGGGCGATGCGAAACAAAATCCCATTGATAGACACAAACTCCGATGCAGACAGCATTATATGGAAACATGGTAATGATTATGTGTTCCGCACCATATTTGGCGGATATACGCAAATGTCGGCCACGATCAAGATGGCCAAAGAACAACATGGCGACAAACTAAAAGGCAAGCGTTGGGTTACTATTGCCCCCAATTACGAATACGGCCATTCAATTATTGACGCGGCCAAATTAGTCGCTACTGAACAAAACCTCGATCCTCAATGGGTTGCAGAGCAGTGGCCAGCGTATGGAAAGTTGGATGCCGGAGCAACCGTTGCCGCACTTAAACACGCCAAACCTGACGTGATTGTTAGTCTGATGCTGAATGATGATCTGGTCAAGTTTGTCAGAGAAGGGCACAAGCGCGGTCTGTTTAAAGACACTATCGTGATCTCACCTCCTCTCGCCATTCCTGAACATTTTGAACAATTAAAAAATGAAACACCTGTCGGCTGGTACTCTGTTGGTTTTCCTGTTGGCGAAATTGATGCCCCAGCATTCGTGAAGTTTCGGGAGGCATTCAAAGTTCGATATAATGAACCACCATCTACAACCGGCTTGTATGGCTATAACGGCGTACAAGCGATCGCGGCAGCTTTAAGAAAAGCGGGATCCACCGACCCCGAAATGGTTCGCAATGCACTCGAAGAAGTTAGATTTCAAACCCCACTCGGTGAACAGCATTTCCGTAAAATCGACCGTCAAGCAACTGGCACCTTCTGGGTCGGCGTGTCGGGCTTGAAAGGCGGCAAGGGGGCCCTGACAAATTGGCGCGTTGAAAAGATCGAAGATCACGCGCCAAGCGATGCATGGATTCTTGAACAACGCACTAACGCCAACGCAATGAAATAAGCCCAGCCAACAAAGGAACCTCACCATGAAACAGATTTCTGCTCTCCTTCTTGGACTTTCCCTTATAGCCCTCACCTCCCCCGCTCTCGCCGCCCCCGCGACAGGGGAGCCGATCAAGATTGGGGAGATTAATGTCGGGGCCAAATATGGTTCCATGGTGCTCGGCTATAAAAACGCCTCACAGATGGCTGTCGATGAAATTAACGCGGCGGGTGGCATCAATGGTCGCCCACTGCAACTTATTCATCGGGACAGCAACATTGACCCTGCGACAGCCGTCAAAGCGACAGAGGATCTCGTGACTCGCGAGAAGGTTCATATTCTGATGAACTGTGACTCCTCCTCTGACACTTTGGCTGTGGCCAACTGGGCCGCTCAGAACAAAATACCGTTTATTAATGCTTGTTCGGAAGCTGACAGCTCAATCTGGGAGGGCGGTAACACTTACACCTTCCGCACATCGCAAGGCGGCTATATGTGGGCCTCGGCGATATTGAATGAAGCACAGAAGCTTTACGGCGACAAAATCATCGGCAAGAAATGGGCTATTGTCGCGCCAAGTTTCGAGTTCGGGCAGTCCGTCGCTAAAATGACAAAAATGCTGGCTGAACAACGCGGCCTTAAGCCCGAATGGGTTGTTGAGCAATGGCCGGAACTTGGAAAGCTGGAAGCTGGCGCAACTGTCGTCGCGCTCAAACGCGCCCAGCCCGATATTATCTTCAACTTGCTTTGGGATGCCGATCTCGTCAAATTTGTGCGTGAAGGCAACAAACGCGGCCTCTTCAAGGATCGCATCGTGATTGCGCCTCCCGTTGCCGTACCGGATCATGTTGATTTGCTGGGCACAGAGATGCCGAGTGGTTGGCTGTCCGTTGGTTTTCCCGTTAATGAGGTACAGGATGAAGGCTATCTCAAATTCAAGAAAGCCTATGAAGCCAAGCACAAAGACCCGATCAAGTTCTATACCTTGACGGGGTATAACAGCATCCAAGCCATCGCGGCGGCCCTGCGCCAAGCGGGATCGACAGACCCAGAAAAAATCCGCGCCGCGCTGGAAATGGTCAGCTATGACACCCCCTTTGGCAAACAATCTTTCCGTAAGATCGACCATCAAGCGAACGTGCCGTTCTGGGTCGGGGTTTCTGGTGTAAAGGATGGCAAAGGTACCCTCCTGAACTGGCATCAGGAAAACGCCGCCGACCACGCCCCCACCGACGCGTGGATCATGGAGCAAAGGAAAACGGCACCATGAGCAAGACGGTATCCCCCCCTCTTTTAACAGTCAGCAACCTGCGCAAAACTTTTGGCGGGGTGGTGGCTGTGCGTGATGTGTCGTTTGATGTCCGGTTGGGGCAAATGGTCGCCCTGATCGGCGCGAACGGCGCGGGCAAGACGACGAGCTTCAACTGCATCAACGGCCAGCTGCGTCCCGATGGCGGCAGCGTCATCTTCAACCCCAAAGCGCTGACGACCAAAGAGCGAATCGCCTTGGAGCAGGAAGGCGAACTCGACAGCGCGCACCGAAGCGAACTTCACGACATCACAGGCCGCAACCCGCGCCGCATTGCCCGCATGGGCATCGGGCGCACCTTCCAGATCACGGCCACCTTCGCCAGCATGACGGTTGCCGAAAATATCCAAGTTGCCCTGATCGCACGGCGTAAAATCTGGACCCGCCTTTGGGGCCGCGCCAGCAACTACGCCCGCAAGGAAGCCCTGCGCTACCTCGACATGGTGGGGCTCGCCGATCAGGCGGACCATCACTGCGCGACGCTAGCCTATGGCGACTTGAAACGGCTTGAACTGGCGATGGCACTGGCGGGCAAACCGCGCCTTCTCCTGATGGACGAGCCCACCGCTGGCATGGGCATCCACGAGCGCGACGACGTGATGCAGCTCGCCCAAAAACTGGCCCGCGACCATCACATCGGCGTCCTGTTCACCGAGCACGACACCAGTGCCGTCTTCAACTATGCCGACTGGATCATCGTCATGCATAACGGCGAAGTTATCGCCCGAGGCGATGCCAAAACCATCAAAGCCAACCAAGCCGTCCGCGACGCCTATCTGGGCAATGGCCAAGCGTGATGCATGCCCCCTGCACAAAGGGTTGATCTTATGATGTATTATAGGTATAATAAATAAATGTTCATCTGTGACAATCAAAAAAACGCGGCCAACAAAGAGAAGAACGGGATTTCTTTTGAAGAGATACACGGATTCGATTGGGAGTCCGCGACCTATCAAAATGATGAACGGCGTGATTATGACGAAACACGCTGTCGTGCCTTGGGACTAATTGACGGCAGAATGCACGTTGTCGTTTTCACTGTGCGCAATAAAGATGTGCGCCTTATCAGTTTGCGCCGCGCCAACAAACGAGAGGAGAAACTCTATGCCTCGCTTAAAGAAAGCTGACTTTGGAACACCTGATAAAGAGAATCCTGAATGGACAAAAAAGGATTCCAAAAACGCAGTGCCGTTTCAAAAACTGCCTGCGTCTCTTAAAACAGCCATTCGAACATCTGTTCGCGGAAGACCCGCCGGAACAGGCAAAAAAGAAGCTGTCACAATCAGTCTTGACTCCGATATTGTTGCTCTGCTTCGCAAAAGCGGCAAAGGTTGGCAAACGCGCCTGAACGACATGATCCGCTCTGCCATAAGTTTACGTTGAGACTACTGCGCTGTTTGAAAGCACTGCCTAACAACCGAAAGGATTATCCCTTATGAAAAAACTCGCTCTTGCCATAGCGGTGCTGGCCCTCTTCACTTCACCTGCTCTTGCCTCAGACTCAGCCAAGGAGCCGATCAGGATTGGGGAGATTTCGGAGTTCAATCTCTTCAAGGTTTATGCTGACAACCAACACAACGCCTTTGAACTTGCTGTTGACGACCTCAATGCAAACGGTGGTGTGTTAGGTCACCCGCTTAAACTCATCACACGTCAGGGCGGGAGCGGCACACCCGAAGAAGTCCTTCGAGATGTAGAAGACCTCGTTCACCGAGAAAACGTCAAACTGCTTATTGGCACTGGGCCGGACCACACGGGCCTCGCCGTTTCGAGTTATGCCAAGAAGAACGGCATTTTCTATCTCAAAGGCGCAAATGGAACCAACAAGCACATCTGGCAAGAGGGACATGATCTGGCCTTCCGCTTTGATGTATCGAATTGTGTTTATGGTAAAGCCTTTGCGGAAGCAGCGGCGAAGCTTCCAGCCAAGCATTGGGCCATTGTCGCGCCGGATTATGAGTTTGGGCATTCGGTTGTTGAGGATTTTACCTCAAACCTGAAAAAGCTACGACCGGATGTCACCTTCACACCGATACAATGGCACCCGATGTTGAAGATTCAATCGGGACCCGTTGTTCAAGTCCTGAAACAGCAGAAACCCGACGCCTTTTTTATTGCCAGTTTTGCCTCTGATGCCGTTCAGCTTATTCGCGACGGAAAGAAAATTGGTTTGTATAAGGATAAGCCTGTTATCTCGGTTTTACAGGGACAACCAGAATCCCTAGCCCCTCTCGGCAAAGAAGCCCCCATGGGGTGGATCACGCAGGGCTATCCCGCGGATCAAATCGACGCGCCTGCCCATAAAGCCTTTCTCGCGAAGTACAGAGCGAAATACAACGCCGAGCCAGGGTGGTTCTCATTCGTTGGATACAACGCGATGATCTCGCTCGCCAAGGCTATCGAAACGGCTGGATCGACCGAACCGAAAGACGTAGCCGCCGCAATGAAGGGAATGACGTTTGACAGCCTTGTCGGGCCGATCACCTATCGCGCCGCTGACAATCAATCTAACCTCGGCCTGTGGGTCGGCAAGATCGGGATGAAGGACAACAAACCCGCTCTTGTTGATTGGACCTATGAGAGTGGCGACAAGTTCTATCCGGGCAACGACTACGTCAAAACCGTCCGTCCACAGCAGAAGTAACCGGAAGGAATATCCCTCATGAAAATACTTACTCTTGCCCTTGCGTTGCTGTCCCTCCTCGCCGCGCCCGTATCCCCCTCCCTCGCCGCTGACGCAGCGAAGGAGCCGATTAAGATTGGGGATACCTTTGCCTATACCGCTTTGCCTGAAATTGGTCTTTTTTACAAAAGAGGATGGGAAGAGGCTCTCAAAGAAGTCAATTTTAACGGCGGGATTCTTGGACGATCTATCAAAGTGATTTCGCGCGATCATGGAGATACACCTGACAAAGCCGTGTTGGTTGCACAAGACCTTGTTGACCGCGAGAAGGTTGACGTAATGGCGGGAACGATCTTTGCTCACGTCACCAATGCGGTTGCAAACTATACTGGCTCAAGAAATATGCCGCTTATCACGCTATGGAACACGATGCCCGCGAATGAAGGCAAACAAAATGATACAATGTTTTCTCTTATGACAACAGAAGGAGAATCCCTTCCTTGTGCAGATTTTGCAGCTACATTAAATGTTAAAAAGTGGGCAACAATTGCGCCGAACTTTGCCTATGGGCGTTTAGCCGTCAAACTTTTCAAAGAGCGATTGAAACAATTACGACCCGATGTCGAATTTGTTGATGAACGCTGGCCAACAGTCAACAAAATCGACGCATCAAGCGAAGTATCGAGCTTGCTTAAAACAAAGCCCGAGGCCATATATTCGACTTTGTTCACTTCTGACCTTACCTCCTTTATTCGAGCAGGAAACCGTCGCAATCTTTTTGATGGCAAGATCATTATCGGGCAGGAAGCAGGAACAGAATCCTTTTTACATTCCATCGGAAAAGAACTACGAGGCGAATGGTACGCAACGGGTGATCCCAATTCCGCTCCCAAGAACGACAAAGACAAAGCCTTCATCGAAGCCTATCAGCGCAAATTTGGCTCACCCCCCGAAGTTTATACTTACAGCGGCTATCTGCTCTACAAGTTCATTTTCGCCGCCATTGAAAAAGCAGGATCAACAGACCCTGACAAACTTGCAAAGGCAATGGAACAAGTCTCTCTAACAACACCGCTAGGCGAGATACGAATGAACCCTCAAAATCACCGCTCTAATTTCGGGGCATGGTTTGGCCGCCTTCAGCCAACACAAACCGGAGCCGAACTCGTTGACTGGGAATACAAAGATGCCGCCGCTTATCTTAACAACGCTCAACAAAAATAATGGACAGAAGATGAAAAAACTTGCTCTTGTCCTTGCCGCCCTCGCGTTTCTCGCCTCCCCCTCCCTCGCCGCCAACGCAGCCAAGGAGCCGATCAGGATTGGGGAGTTGTTTGCTTATACGGCGATACCGGACTCTGCGCTGAAATGGAAACAAGGGTGGGAACTGGCTGTCGAAGAGGTGAATGCTTCGGGCGGTATTAATGGACGAAAGCTTGAGGTTATTTCTCGTGATGATAAGGGCAATCCTTCAGAAGCCATAAAAATTCTCGAAGAGTACAAAAACCGCGAAGGTATCAAGATATTCTTCGGCACAGCGCATAGTCATGTCGGCTTGGCTGCGTCCTCTTTTGCCAAACAGAATAATATGTTGATTTTCAGAGGCTATGGCGGCACATCTGATCTTGTTGCGAAAGATGGACATGACCTAATCCTCTCTCTTCAACCGACATGCGACACATGGGGGCGCATTCTGGCTGAAAAAGCCAAAGCTTCAGGCAAAAAACGCTGGGCTTTTGTTGCCGCCGATTATGCTATGAGCCGTTCTGTTATTGATACGTTTCAAACCACGCTCCGTGAATCAATGCCGGACGTCGAATTTGTTGAAACCCAGTATTTTCCGATTGGCAAACTCGATGCTGGAGCCGTTACCCAAGTCGTCGCACGATCAAAACCAGACGGGCTCTTTGTCGTCATGTGGGGCGGTGATTACATCAAGTTTGTCAGGGAGGGCAACAAACGCAGCCTGTTTGAGGGCAAGCTCGTCATGGGGCCCTACGCAGGCTATGACGGCTATATCAAACCACTTGGAAAAGAAGCGCCTATAGGATGGTATTCAACGGACGCATATCCTCTCGATCAAATTCAAGATCCGCCTCATAAAGCCTTCGTTGCAAGGTTCAGAGACAAATATCGAGCCAATCCAGATCTATCGGCACTCTATGCCTTCAATGTTGTCAAAATTCTTGCCAAGGCGTTGGAGAATGTAAATCCTGATGATCCAGCCAAGGTGGTGGCTTATATCAAGTCGCATCGTTTTGAAGTGGCGGGCGATACTTTAACCTTCCGTGCTGACGGTTTGTCCAGCATGGGAGATTGGGCAG
>JAQUHK010000039.1 GCA_028683655.1 Alphaproteobacteria bacterium | reverse complement strand
ATAGCCGAACCATTCCGCCTCGGGGTTCAGGGCCGCTTCCGGTCTGTTTTCTGCTGCTTCTTTCTTCATGCTGCGGCGGCCAGCGTCGGATGCGTTAGCATCGTTTCATACAAGCTGAAAAGGGAGTCGCGCCACAGCTCCATGGGAAAACGCTCGGCAACGAAGTCGCGCGTGGTCATGGCCAGATCAATCCGGTGCGAAGGCGACATGGACAATGCTTCTCTCAGTGCCTTTGAAAGATTTTCCTTGTCATCCACCGGAATGAGCCATGCCGTTTCATTCGGCTTGACCATCTCGGCATTCGCACCGCATTGCGTGACGATCACGGGGCGCCCGACGGCCTGAGCCGCCAGAAGCTCTTGTCCTTGGCCGCGTGGAACCGAATTGACGGCAACGATTAGGCTAGCGATCCAGCAGGCGGCGGGCCAGTCCGTGCAGTTTTCCGGCATGACCACCCTGCCCTCAAGGCCGTTTTGAGCGATCATCTGTTCGATGTCGTTGCGAAGGGTTGCGTTTGTTTTGTCGTCCCCGATCATAACGGCATAAATATCCGTCGTCTTTAACTCGGCCATCGCTTCGATCAGCAGCTTGTGGCCATAACCTTGCCCGAACGGCGTTGCCATCACAATGACGGTCGATTGTTCCGGCAGACGCCACCAGCGATAGAGCTGGTTGATCCGCTCTGGCGTTACGCGCGCGGCGTCATACCATTGAAGATCGATGCCGGGCGCAATCTGGTAAATATGGTCATAGCTAAAGTGTAAATCGTTTTGCAGGTGCTGGACCATATAGGCCGACGGCACGCGGAAATAGGCACCGATCGCGGCGGCGGCTTGAAGCCGCTTGGTATGGCGCGGCGTCGGCGCGACGGGCTCCGTCAAATCCACGACAAGCGGCAATCCTTTTTTGCGGGCGAGCTTGACCGCAACATCGGTGACGTCAATCCCGTGCGCGTGAAGCAAGACGGGTTTTTCCTGATCTATCAGCTTTTCGATCCGGCGCAGGCTGTTCCATTTGCTGATGATGTTCTGGCTGTTCAGGGGGGCTTTGGTGTGGCGAACGGCGGTACGTTCTGCCTCGACCACGAGCGATCCGCCCGCCGAGGCAATCAACGGCGTCCATCCGGCACGGTGCGTCTGAATGGCGAGATCAACGATCTCTCGCGATTGAGCCCTCAACTCCAGATCGGTTGTGATATGAAGAATCGCAGGACGCCTTGGTGCCGAGGGCTTGTGGCCTGCACTGTTCCTGTTAAACTGTGGCGCGTTACTTTGTGACATGGGTTTGAGAGTGTGAGGGATTTAAAGATGAATCAGCAACCGAGTTTCTTGAGCTTACCGGATAGAAAGCTTGCCTATCAACAGCGACGTGCAAATTGTCCACAGGAAGCTCGCCCATCGGTTGTTTTTCTTGGCGGTTTCGCTTCCGATATGACAGGTACGAAGGCAACCTTTATCGCGAACCAATGCGAGGCGCGAGGTTATAGCTACCTGCTTTTCGATTATCGGGGCCATGGACTATCTTCAGGTCGTCTCGAGGAGGGCTGCATTGGCGACTGGCTGGATGATAGTCTTAAGGTGTTTGATGCCTTGACGACGGGCCCACAGCTCGTGGTTGGGTCCTCCATGGGGGGCTGGATCGGCCTTTTGCTGGCCAAAGAGCGACGTGAGCGGGTCGCCGGTTTCGTGGGGCTGGCCGCCGCGCCCGATTTCACCGAAGATATGATTCGCCCCGTTATGACTCCCGAGCAGGAACAGGCTCTTGAAACACAAGGGTTCTTTTACGAAAACACCACGCCGGCGGCGGCTCGCACCCCGATCACGCGCTGCCTTATGGAAGACGGCAAGGATCATTGCGTTTTTGCGGAACCTTTTCCGATCAATGGCCCTGTGCGCCTGATCCAAGGTCAGCGCGATCTGGATGTGCCATGGAAAACGTCTCTGAAACTCATGGACCATATCCAGCAAGATGACATGCGGCTAACCCTGATTAAAGATGCTGACCACCGGCTGAGTCGGGAACAGGATTTGTCCTTGATTTGGGGGGAGATCGAGTCCCTTTTGTTGTGTTCCGAATAGGGTTAACGGCTTGTTAGAGACTTCCCGATAGCGTGAACGGGTTTGTTCTACCTTTCAGAAATCGTATGACCAGTCTGCCCCCCCTTCCACCGAATAAAGTCCCTCCCCCCAAGTCTGTGCCGTTGGTCGGGACGTCACGCGCTTTTTTAAGCGTTGTCACGGTCGTGGGGCTTGTCGTGACTCTCTTGCAGTTTTTTCTAACCCAACGAGAAGTCACAGAACTCACGCGCCATGCGGGGATGCATAATCCTGTTTTGCAAGCCACGCCTTTTATCTTGCTGATTATTGGTACCGTCTTGACGGTAGCCCTTGTCTTTTACCTCAATGCGGCGCGGTCCAAAGGAAGTGAAATAACCTCTCTGGCTTTGTCTCTTCGTAAGGCAAACAGCGAGCTTAACCGCAAGATCAATGAAGAAAAAATGATGGCCCGCGCTTTGCGTGAAAGTGAGCAAAAATACAGGGCTATCTTTGAAAATGCAGGTATCGGTATCTGCCAGATTGCGTTGACGGGCGAGTGGATCAACGCGAACAAAACCATGGCCCAAATCATGGGCTATGCCTCATCGCAAGATTTGCTCTTGGCTCAGCCTGATTTGCACGGACGGTTGTTTGTCGATCCTCATGCCCGTCGCGACTGGTTCGCGCGTCTTGAAGGACAGGCCCAGCAGGGGCAAGAAGTTGAAATCCGCCGTGCCAATGGCGAAACGGTCTGGGTTAATATGACAGGCCACGCGGTGCGCGATCCGATGGGCGACATCATCCACTTCGAGTGCACGATGTTCGATACGACCGAGCGACGCAAGGCCGAACTCGATTTGATGCAGACCAAGGAACAGGCCGACTTCGCCAACCGCAGTAAATCCGAGTTTCTGGCCAATATGAGTCATGAGCTGCGCACCCCGCTCAATGCCATTATCGGTTTTTCCGAGATCATCCGCGACCAGCTTTTTGGCCCCGTTGGTCAAGACCAGTATGTGGAATATGCCGGAGATATCCACGACAGTGGCCAGCTCTTGCTTTCGTTGATCAACGACATTCTCGATATGTCCAAGATCGAAGCGGGTAAGCGCGACTTGGCTGAAACGGTTTTCGATGTCGAAGACGTCGTCCGTTCGGTCACGCGGCTTGTCGCCGCGCGGGCCAAAACGGGCAAAGTCAAACTGACAATGTCGGTCCCCCATGAAATGCCCCTCTTCCGTGCCGAGGAACGCGCCTTCAAGCAAATCCTGACCAACCTCCTGACCAATGCCATCAAGTTCACGCCGGAAGGCGGCCATGTCAGTCTTTCCGCCATGAACGGTGACAGAGGTGAGCTTAAAATCATCGTCAGCGATACGGGTATTGGCATGTCCGCCGAAGAAATCCCCGTCGCCATGGCCCCCTTTGGGCAAATCGAAAGTGCCCTCTCCCGCAAGAATCAAGGCACCGGCCTTGGCCTCCCCTTGACCCGCGCCTTGGTCGAGTTACATGGGGGCACCCTCTCCCTCCAAAGCGAAGTCGGCCAAGGAACCACCATCACTTTGATCTTCCCAAGAGACCGCGTCGTCAGCAAACTGGGCTAACAGAGTCCCTTCCCGTTCTTGTTAAGCATAAAATGAGAACAAAACGTGAAATAGCTCTAGAATAGGCATAGATGCTCATACAGGCATTTTAGGTCTTGGCATTTAGGGGGATAGCACCCCTCCTCACAGAGGCTACTCCTGCCTCATCCTCGTGCGATTCTGGGGTATTCCCAACCCCGATTCTGGCCCTTCCTCGCCCCTCCCTTTTTGGGTCGCGCAACCCTACGTCGAAATCACGGTTTCTGTCACTGGACATTTTTAAAGGAGATGTATGGTGGACCCGACGCGATTCGAACGCGTGACCTTTGCCTTCGGAGGGCATTTCTAGCACGTATTTAGTGTGCGCCATAATACCCTATATTGTTGTATTTACACGATATTAGTGGTTTAATTACCCCTATGGAACGATGTGTTTTCCGTTCTGGCGGTTGCTACACGGTTGCTACAGATTTGAGAGAGGACATTTTATGAAGGTCAAAATTACAAAGAAATTGATCGACAGCATCACGGCCACGGATGAGACGGGCCCCATTCTGATCTGGGATACAGAGCAGCAAGGATTTGGGGTTCGGTGCTGGCACACAGGCGGAAAGATATTTCAGGTCAAGACGCGGGTGAACGGTAAAGCGCGGTGGTTCAATGTCGGGCGTTACGGAAAAATTACGGTTGAAAAAGCACGACAGAAAGCAGCTTCAGTTCTTGGAAGCATAGCGGATGGGGAAGATCCAGCAGAAATAAGAGAAGCAGATCGCAAAGCGATAACGGTAGAAGATTTGTGCAAGCTGTATTTGAAGGAAGGGTGCGCGACAAAAAAGGCGTCCACACTTGTTTCAGACAGGGGAAGGATTGCGCGGCACATTATCCCATTGCTGGGAGATAAGCGGGTAAAGGACGTTACGCGAGGGGATATAGAACGGTTTGTTCAGAGTGTCGCGACGGGAAAAACGGCGAAAGACGAGAAGACAGGGAAGCGAGGACGAGCGATTGTAACGGGTGGTAAGGGAACGGCGACGCGCACGGTTGGTTTGTTGGGAGGGATTTTCACTTTTGCGGTGGGAAGAGAGTTTAGAACAGATAATCCTGTTCAAGGGGTGAAGAGATTTAAGGATAAAAAATGCGAAAGGTTTTTGTCGGAGGCAGAGCTAGGAAAGTTGGGTGAAGCACTGAGGTCGGCGGAAGAGGAAGGGGAGAATAAAGCGGCGATAGATGCAATTCGCTTGTTGATGTTGACGGGATGCAGAAAGAATGAAGTGCTAACGTTGCGTTGGCAGGATGTGGATTTTGAATGGGGATGTTTGAGGTTGCCAGATAGTAAGACGGGGGCAAAGATTGTACCGATAGGAAAGGCAGCATTAGATTTGATGGAAGGGCTGTCGAAGGTTGAGGGTAACGATTATGTTTTTGCCAGCAACAAAGAAGGGATGCACCTCGTTGGGCTCTATAAGGTTTGGGAAAGAGTGAAGGAAGCAGCGGAGCTAGAAGGCGTAAGACTGCACGACCTGCGCCATTCATTTGCATCGGTTGGTGCGGCGAGTGGGGATAGCTTACTGATGATTGGGGCGTTACTGGGCCATAAGGACGCAAAGACAACGGCGCGGTATGCGCACCTTTCTGATAATCCAATCAAACAAGCGGCGGATAGGATTGCGGGGGTAATTGCTGGGGCTATGTTAAAATAATATTTTTATATTAACACACAGATTCCTATCCCAAAAAAGATTACGAAGCTTTCTTCCTGTTGAATGGTAAACGATTGCTTTGATTTTGAACAAAACGTTGTACAGAGCTAAATCCTTCTTCTTGTGTTTGAAGCAACAGAAGAAAATCAAAATAACTTGTGTTAATGTTTGCCTGACACCACTGTTCTTTCAAATATTGTTTAAAGCACTCCGCCCTCTGTAGGCGGTCCTTAATTTCCAAAGAGCTAGCGCCATTAAATATCTTTTCCCGCGCATCAGCATCAAAAATTGGAGTGTCAATCGAGGTAGCATCCAGAAAGACAAAGGATCCAGCCCAAAACTTCGCGTGATATGCACCGATTGATGTTGCCCTAAAATTATAACCATCAGGTAGCTCTGCATACGGTACCTGTATTTCACGATAATGGGCGTGAGGCGTTTCAATAAGGCGATGTAAGGCCAAGTGTCGAAGCGCATATCTGGTTTGATCCTCATGAAAGCCAAAACTTGCCATTTGGCGAATAATGGTCTGGCCGCTGCTAAAACCATCATTATCCTTTTCGCCGACGGATGATGTTAAATATGAAACCAGTAATATTGCTAAAAAATGCTCACGCGGATCAGCTGTGCTAACATCATAAACATTATATGCAACCAGAGAAGACCGTGGATTGTAGTACGCATATTCACCTAATAGAGCATGTTTTGAAAACTCATGTAGAGGAACCTTGTAGTCACAAGTATTTTCTTCAATGCGTACAATTTTTTCAGAATTGACATTTGGACTACCACAAAAACTGCTCATCATTTCAATCACAAGACGAGTATTTCCTCCAGTAATATTGCTGAGAAAAAGCCGAATTTGATCGCTATTTTTAATTGACCTAAGGGTTGCTGTAAGAAAAGTTACTATGTTTTTAAGGTAGAGCTTAATTCCTCTAAGAGCATCCGTAGTAATTTTCCCCTCCGCAACCCTGAGAGCAAACGAAATTCTCTTCATTAAGACTTCATCAGCGGGAGGCGGCGAAATGGTCAGGACTCTATTTTGATAACCAGATAAGGCCCCCGTCATTTTTGATTGATAGAATGTGCTCGGGCGCACCGCGACAAAAACCAAGAGATTTCTTGTGGCCGCTAATTCTTGCGCGATAAGAAACGCATCTTGCTGTATCTGATACGTTCTTTGATCTGCGTTATCAATAGCTAGTATGATTTGCTTTTGTCGACCATGTGTTATGTGTGCCAGCGAGGCGTGTAAATGGGCGTCTCGTTTCTTCACTTTATCTGAAAGAAAGCTCACGCGTGCACGTCGGTACTGATCTTGATCTAAATCTTTTAGAGCTCCCTCAACACTGTTGTCGAAATCTCTGAGCTCCTGATAGTAAATTGAGTTAACGAAAGCGGCACATTGAATATCAACATTATATTTCTTTTTTAAAATTGTTTGGATTTCATCTAAAATGTAACCCTTAATGTCCGAAGAAAGCGTGGCTTTAACGCCAAGATTTACATGAATAAAATATGTATTTTGTTTTTCAGAAACGTCTAACTGCTCGTACAGATTTTCAAAAAATGATGTTTTGCCAACCCCTACATCGCCAATAACTACAAATGGACGTGAGCTAACTGCGCCCGACAAAATTTCAGAATCGATTTCAAGCTTACCTTCAAGCACTAATGCTTTTGTGCCATCCAATTCAGTGGGGCTCAGGCTTCCTTCACATACCTTCCTGTAACGTGCAGAAATCACCTTTTTGCTCAACAAGAAATTCCTACTGTTAGCAGCAATGGGAACATAACACTCGTTGTAAAATGCTGTTTTTACTGATGGGTGCGTTTCTATGTCCTCCAATAAAATAGAAGCCAAGTCCTGCAGGTTCTCTTGGAACTGATTGCGATACTTGAATAAAAGGGGGTCAGGGATATTGGACGATGCTTTCGGAGGGATCCTTGGATTTCTATGAAGAGACAATTCCCGATACGCCCTATTTTCAGTAATTCCCTCAGGAGACAGCAAGGTCCAGAGCAGAGGGAAATGTTCTTGGTACGATTGGAATCCATTAAAGAGATAACATTCACCATCTTCCAATGATTGACCTGTTACAAATGCCTGAAAAATTATTAATTGAGGACCATTGCAAATAATAGCAATTTGAGATCCTTTCCTCATGCAATATTCAACAACTTGCTGAACCGTTTCATTAAAAACTTTGCATGATTTAAGAAGCGGCTTAATTTTTCTGACTATGCTTGGATTTCCTATTGGCAGCACGTCAAAAATACGTGCTTCGCGCTTTGCTTCAAGAACAGCTTTAGCTGGTTTTCCTAAAATATAATCAGCCTTTCCTGCGTTTCCATCAAAACTTTCAACTTCAATATCTGGATGTTGCCAACCAAGACACTCAACCAACAACCTATCAACAAATTGAAATCTGTTTTGTGCTTCATTCCAATGTGCACTATTAGACGGAAATTCAGAAATGATCTTCCCTAGGCGATCTTTCCCCGTAGTAAGCTCAAATAAGGCTTGCATGTTTATCTCCCGTCGAATTCTGGGTATATTTGAAACACAACTATGCTGATGCTCACTGATGTAGTCAGCGAGAGGACTTTTCGAACAAAAGTAGTTGTAATCACTTTATGGGCATTTGACAACAAGCGGTCTGACCCCATTAAGGAAAGTCAACCATAGGAATGTTCAGATCGACAAGACATTGCCAAATTTTAGCTTGCTTACTAACTTTTCCCCTTTTGGCACTTATACCCGGTATTACTATACCGGACCCTGCGGGTGGCGGGGCTCGCCGATCCACCCCTCCGCGCTCGCGCGCGGGTGGGGGCCCATCGGCTCCGCCCCCACAGACCTTCAGGCCTCCGTGTACAGCGTCTAGTATGCGGCACAGCGTCTTCTTTGGGCTCTTGGGGGTCTTTGCCGACCCCCTATAACCGTGGACTCTGGTGGGGGCACCACGCTTTCCCCCTGCAAGGTCATTTTGAGCGCGGCGCAGGCCGCCGCGCAAGTTATGTGGCCGTTTTCTGCCTTCGTATAAAGCACAAGGCGGCGGGAGAGCGTCACCATCTACTCTCATTCTGCACCATCTGCGCTATCGTCCGCCTTGGGGTCAAAGAGGCAGATCGTTCCCTTTGCCCAATCAGGATCGAGGACTGTGGGAGAGACAAACAGTGGCTTAAGAAGCAGCATGCTTTTGTTTGTCTCATCCGTCTCGCTGCCACGCATAACGAAAATATCGACCCCATAATCCAAAAGATCGCGCCTATGTCGATAAACTGTGGTTTTTGCATAATGCCGCCTAACATCGTCTCCATTCAGCCAATGCGAATAGGCTCGCATAAGGCGGTTGGGAATGCCTTCAAACTTATCTTCGGGGATAGCGGCACGGTCTGGGATAGTTAGCTTTTCAAGATAGTCTTTATAGAGTTTCTCTGGCATTCCTTCGCGCCAATTTGCGACATAGGATAATCCAAGCTTTTTTAGTTGTTTGCCGCGCAAACACAGCTCCATGCGCAGTAGGTTGTCAGCATGTTGGGTGAGTTGTGGAAAAAACGGATGCTCTGGTGATATGGTGTGATTTTTCACTTGGATTTCATCCCCTTTGCAATATCCCTTGAGAGTCCAGTATCTGCTTTTCCTACCCCAATAAACCGTTCCGTCTTTGATAAGCTCGCCCCGTCCACGACGTGTTGCCTCCGCGTAGAGAGATAGAGCGCGGATGACGCTTTTAACTTGTGCGCGTGACGCCATGGCCCAGCTTTCTGTTATATCCACGCGGGTAATTTTGAAGAGACCGCCATCGATGAACCCTCGCTCCTGCTCGTCGGGGGAGAGACAGCATTCTTTCAGGACTCGATAAATGAGAGCTTGTGAGAGGGCTAACACATCGTTCGATCCGAAGAGGTTATGACCTTGAAAGAACTTTGAAGGGTTGCCGCTTATCTGAACATATCGTCCCATCGAAGATTTTATGTCGGTCCTGATGCTCACGCGGTTGTCATGGGAGCCCATCACAGGTTTGTGAATGTTCTTTTGCAGGATGACGTTATTATCCTTGTCCAAGACAAGCTCCATCCCGTTAAACAAAAGTTCTGGATCATGGGTGCAAGGGATTTCTGAGAGACTTAACCAATCAATCATAGCGGCCTCCGCTTCTTGCGTAGGCTGCATCGGAGGTGCTGGTGCAGGTGTGAGCCTCAACGAAGGCCAGAAGATCGCGCCGACGGTAACGAACCGAACGACGGGAGAAGTTAACGTAAACAGGTCCGTTGCCTGCCACACGCCATTTTTGAAGGGTTCTTGTTTCGTGACCGATGAAGGCCGCAGCCTGTTGCTCGGTTAGGAGGGTTTCGAGATAATCCCGATCGTCATTTTTTGCCATGTGATACTCCATCTTTGGCGTTGCGATGGAGCAGAGTGTGGTGAGTTCGATTCCGCGATAAATTCCAATAAAATAGCCGATATGCTTTTATTTATCGGCGCATTTATCGGCTTTGATTTTCTTGAAAAACTTACTTAGGCGCTTACCAATGGCGTCCTCGCCAAGGTCCGTATCGTCCCGATTTATATCGTTAAGAAGGATTTTGACTTGGTCACGGATGGCCCCGATTTGTGATCGCTGGCTCAATTCTGGCTTGAGAATGCCTTCCTCGTACAAAAGGACAATGGCCTGATCGATTTTTGACCCGAGTGTTCTACGGCCTAATTTAGGCGGCTTGGGAATGATAGAGGTTATTATAGGAACTGTGGTAGCCGGATGGGGTTCGTTGGCAGTTTCTGAATTGTCAGGTGTCAATCCATAGTCATCGGCAAAGACGATCTGAACGGCACAGAAAGACAAGTGGTTTTCCTTAATTTCCGACTTAGGCCAACTTATGCCGGAAGCAGACATATTCTCCCCCCACACATCGGGAGGGACAGGCAAAGGTTTATCCTGTGGGGACCTCGGAACATTATAGCCGAAAGCCTTGGCCTCACCGTTCTGGAGCTTTCTATGAAGGGTTTGTCTGCCAATCCATAAGAAAAACTCTGCCGCCTCGACAAGTGTCGTTTGTTCTGGGGGGAGCGGATGGTTCACTTTCTTAAAACGCCAACAGAAGCGTTTCCACCAAGTGGCGGCGTGAGTGTAGGGATAGTAGCTCTGGTAATAGCAGGATTTGCGATACAGGTAGTCTTCATGGGTTGGATAGCCAGTGTCACCACCACATAAATATTCTGTGACCATTTCATCAAGCGCATCTGCAAGAGATCGAGCGGGAGACTGAATCAGTTCTTCAATGATTTGTTCGTCAGGAGGGAGCTGCATTGTCATTTGTCAAAACTCAATTTGGTTGCCGTGTGGTTGCTATATGGTTGCTACGGCAGTAAATCTAAAAACAAAAAACACCCTAACCTATTGATTTAATGGCGGACCCGACGCGATTCGAACGCGTGACCTTTGCCTTCGGAGGGCAACGCTCTATCCAGCTGAGCTACGGGTCCATGCTTGCGCAAGGCGCGCAGCATAGGTGATTTCGATAGCAGATGCTACCTGCTTTTTTCGTGCGTTGAAGCTGTTTATCGTGGAAGGGATTCATGATTGGCACATTGCTTTCGCGGACTTATAATAGCTAGTCGTTAACCAGCTTGGATTGATCATGCGTCTTTTCCTTTGGGTTCTTTCATTGCCGGTATTCGGGGCGGTTGTCGTCTTTGTGCTTCAGAATCGGTTTCAGGTTCCGGTCAGCTTTTGGCCCTTTGATGTCGAGGTGACTCTGCCTGTTTCGATTTTGGCCTTAGGGTGTCTGATCATCGGCTTTGTGGCTGGGGCACTTGTCACGGGACTGGGGCAGATCAAGACCCAGTTCGAAGCGCGTAGGCTTCGCAAAGACGTGGCGGCCTTGAAAGACAAGGTCGAGCAAGCCCAATCTCCCCTTCCCTGCGCCCCAACGATCCTTTACAAAGGACGCTACCAGCACCCGCCAGAGAATGTTCCTAAATCTCAGGGTTCCCGCTGGAGCCGTTGGTTTCAAAAATAAAGCAAACAGATTGCGAGGTTGTGATGTCCGTATCGTCCCCCATTTTTTGCGCCATTGACACGCCGGATGCGTCAAAGGCCTTGGCTCTTGCCACCCAGCTCAAAGGTAAGGTCGGCGGGTTGAAGCTGGGGCTTGAATATATCATGGCCAACGGACCTCAAGGCGTTGCGCCGTTCAAAGAGATGGGCGTGCCCATTTTTGTCGATGTCAAGCTGCATGATATCCCGAACACGGTGGCAGGGGCGGTCAAATCGCTTTTGCCTCTTGAGCCGGATTTCATCACCATTCACACCAGCGGTGGCGCGGCTATGATGAAGGCGGCGGCTCAGGCTGCGGCGACGGCGACAGGCAAGCGTCCTCGTCTTTTGGGCGTGACGGTCCTGACAAGTCTTGATGCAAACGACATGACGCAAGTCGGACAAGACCCCGACACCTCGGCACAGGTGGAGCGTTTGGCTCTTCTGGCCAAGGAAAGCGGGCTTGATGGCATTGTTTGCTCTTCTGCCGAGGTGGCTCGCCTGCGCAAGGTTCTGGGGCCTGATATGGTCCTGATGGTTCCGGGCATTCGTCCTGCTTGGGCGGCGGCGAACGATCAAAAGCGCATTATGACCCCGCGTGAGGCAATGGATGTCGGCGCAACCTATCTCGTGATAGGCCGTCCGATTACGGGAGCGCAAAGCCCTGCTGAGGCCGCCGACCGCGTGAACCAAGAAATTGTCGCGTGAGCGTCGCCGTCAAGATTTGCGGGCTTCAGGATCGTGAGGCTCTTCATGCGGCGGTCGAAGGCGGCGCGGATTATATCGGGTTTGTCCTGATCCCTGACTCGCGGCATTATGTTACAGTTTCCAAGGCTAAGGAACTTCTTCTAACCCTCCCCTCTCCTGCACTGTGCCGTTTTGCTCCGGCCAGCCCTCATCCGGCTGGCAACGAGATCACCCTTACGGGCCTGTTCGTCGATCCGACAGACCAGCAAATCGAGGAAGCGATGGCTCTCAAGCCTCTGTTGGGGCTGATCCAGTTGCATGGCCATGAAACACCTGAGCGTGTGACGGCTGTTCGGGCAATGACGGGCCTGCCCGTGATGAAAGTCATCCCTGTTGCCAAGCGGGAAGACTTGGATCTTGTCTGTGACTATGAGCAAGTCGCAGACATGCTGTTGTTCGATACAAAGCTTGGCCCCACACCCACAGGCGGCACAGGCAAAAGCTTTGACTGGCAGCTTTTGAACGGACAGAGTTTTTCTTTAGCATGGATGTTGGCGGGAGGGCTTAACGCACAGAATGTCGCGAAAGCCGTATCGCTGACGGGCGCAAGCATTGTCGATGTCTCATCGGGCGTAGAAACCAAAGGCCACAAGGCCCCCGTCAAAATCAAAAACTTTATCAGGCTGTGTCATGCCCTCTGAACCCAATCTTGAAAACGCTGGCGCAATCAAGCGCACCTATGTGCATCCCTTTTTGGATTTTAAACGCAATCTGGTTTTTCTGGGAACCTTTTTGGGCATGTATGGCTTTGCCCTTGTCAACACCGTTGCTTCCTATGATTTGGGCGGCGCGGACTTTACCTCACTTCTGATGTTCTTTGGCCCCTCTCTCCTCGTTGCAGGAATCCTTTATTGGCCGCTCCTTTACATGGGGTTTAGTGCCTATGACTCTGTCCTGTGGCGCGTGTTCTTATTCGTCATTCAGCTCGCAGGGCTCATTTGCTTTACACAAGCACCTGCCGATCCCCTTGTTCAAGGCTTCATCAGCGGTGTAATGCTCGCGCCTTTTTGGTGTACGCACCATATTGCGATGGTTCAGAACACAAGCCACGAAAACAGAGGCTATGAAGTCTCGCTTGGCATGTTCATCGCGATGGGCAGCGGCGTTCTCTCGGCGGTGACGAGCGGCTATTATCTCGAAGCCACAAAACCTGTGATCGCTATCGCCATTTCACTGGTTTGTATGATGCTGGGGACGCTTTGCTATCTCATCTCCATGAAAATCGTCCGCCAACATTCCGTATCTTCCTATATCAAAGAAAGCTGGCGCGTCGCCAAGGACAATCCCTATATGATCCGCCGGATTGTGTCGCACAGCTTTTTCGATATACCGACGTTGGCGATTGCAGCCATTATGAGTAAAGTAGGAATCTCGCCCGTATCTATGGCGACGATTTTGATTGCGCGACTGATCCTTATGGCTTTCCTCTCGCCAACGATCGGCACGGTTGCGCACAAATATCGCAAACAGGGCTATGGCATTGGGCTCTTCTTAATCGGCGCGGCATGGGGTCTGTTGGCGATAGAACCTTCTTCCGAAATCATCTTTTTCACGTTTCTGATCGTCTTCAATTTCGGTTTGCGCATTGCTGACGGCAGCCTTATGACGGGCCTTTATGAAATGCAAAGCTATGCCTCGATGATGTGGAGCGAGGTCTATATGACCGTTGGGCGCGTCGTCAGCCTTATTGTTTTGATGCCCTTGCTCTACCTCAATCTCACAGCCTATCTTATCGTTCTAGCCCTTTTGTCACTCGCCATTTTCGTGGTCAACAGAAAGTGGCAGCTCAAATGGGCCGATGCGCAAGCCATGTAGTCACGGGAGGAACCAATGAAAAAGTTTAGCGAGCTGAAAGAAAGTGAAGTCCTTGCCCTCGCTATATCCAGCGAAGAGGAAGATGCCCAGATTTATGCCAACTTCGCAAACCGCTTGCGTGAAGAGTTTCCCTCCACCGCCCAAATGTTTGACGGGATAGTGAAAGAGGAGCAAGTCCACAAAAACCGTCTTTTAGAACTCTATCGCCAGAAGTTCGGCGACCGGATGCCCTATATCACGCGCCAAGACGTACGCGGTTTTATGAAGCGCAAGCCGATCTGGCTTATGGAGCAGCTCCGCATTGACGCGGTGCGGCGGCAAGCTTCTGTCATGGAAGCCGAAGCGTTCAACTTCTACACACGCGCAGCAGAACGGGCCCAAGATGTCGATGTGCGTAAGCTTCTGGGCGACCTCGCCTTGGAAGAAAGCGGTCATGCGGCCTTGGCTGAATCTTCCGAACAAAATATGTCGCGCACCGATAAACAAAAAGAAGACACAGCCTCACGCCGTTTGTTCTTGCTTCAAATTGTCCAACCGGGCCTTGCGGGCCTGATCGACGGTTCTATTTCGACGATGGCTCCGATTTTTGCGGCAGCCTTCGCAACCCATCAGACCATGGATGCTTTTTTAGTAGGCCTTGCCGCCTCCATCGGTTCTGGCATCAGTATGGGGATCACGGAGGCCATGTCCGACGATGGCGCGCTGTCAGGCCGTGGTCAGCCATGGGTGCGCGGGACGGCCTGCGGCTTGATGACGACCGCTGGTGGACTTGGCCACACCCTGCCCTATTTGATCCCCGACTTTTGGACGGCGACAATCCTCGCTAGTATTTTGGTGGTGTTCGAGTTGTTTGCCATCTGCTGGATTCGCTGGAAATACATGGAAACCCCCTTCACTTCGGCGTTGGTGCAAGTCGTTCTCGGAGGGGCCCTCGTCCTCCTGACAGGCATCATGATCGGCAGCGCATGAGTCACGTCATGCCAGATTTTTCCTTCGAGCTGATGCACGGGCGCGGTGATGGCAAGATCATCTGTGGCGTTGATGAAGTCGGGCGCGGCCCGCTTGCTGGGCCTGTCGTCGCGGCGGCGGCGATCATTCCGCATGAGGGCCTCGATCCTGCCTTGATGGCGCAAATCAATGACAGTAAGAAACTGACCGCTAAAAAACGTGAAGCCCTCTTCCCTGTTCTCACATCCCACTGTCTCTTCGCTATCGCTGAAGCGAGCGTTGAAGAAATCGACACGATCAACATTCTGCAAGCTTCCCTGCTCGCCATGACTCGCGCGGTGCGCTCCCTTTCCTGCACGCCAAGCCATGCGTTAATTGATGGCAACAAAATCCCCAAAGACCTTCCCTGCCCCGCCACGTCTATCGTTCAAGGCGATAGCAAATCCCTGTCCATCGCCGTGGCCTCGATCATCGCCAAGGTGACTCGTGATCGCATGATGGTGGCCCTGCACGAAACCTATCCAGCCTATGGCTGGAACAAGAATGCGGGCTATGGCACTTCGGTTCACATGAGTGCCCTGCGCGATCATGGCCCTACAATTTGGCACCGTCGTTCTTTCGCGCCTGTTGCTGCCTTGTGCCAAGAAAAAGGCCTGTCCAGCGATTTTGCCGAACAGGCCTAAAGAAGGCTTGTGGATTCCTGTGTTATACCAACCCGAGGATGAAAGGATTTACGTGCCCCTACCGTCATCGCGAAGCCCCGAAGGGGCTGTGGCGATCCAGTCCCCAACTCTCAAGCATCTGGACTGGATTGCTTCGTCGACCAAGGCCTCCTCGCAATGACACCGTGGGGTAGTTCATTCACGGGTTAGTATTAAGCGGCTTTCTTTTCCTTGGTCAAGACGCCTTCAAGCTTGGCGGTTGCCTTATCCTGATCAATCTTCTCGACGGCGGCCAGCTCACGCGCGAGACGTTCAAGGGCTGCCTGATAGATTTGGCGTTCGCTGTAGGAATGTTCGGGCTGATCCACGCCGCGATGCAAATCACGCACAACTTCGGCGATAGAGACGGGATCGCCGGAATTGATCTTTGACTCGTATTCTTGAGCGCGGCGGCTCCACATGACACGGCGGACCTTCGATTTACCCTGTAGGGTCGAAAGAGCTTCCTTGATCCGATCTCGCGAGCTAAGACGACGAAGGCCGGAGGTCTTGGCCTTGGCGACTGGAACCTTCAGGCGCATACGATCTTGCTCAAACATGATCGAGTAGAGAGAAACGGTTTCCTCACCAACGGAGAAAACGTCGATTCCCTCAACGCGGCCAACGCCGTGGGCTGGATAAACGACGAAATCGCCTTTTTTGAACTCTAGCTTTTCTGCCATGTGACCGTGACTCCCTCATTTTGACTTGTTCTAGACGATAGCTTAAAATCATGTCGAAAAATTGTCCTAATGCTAACCGTGGGGTGAGTCCGATCGGTACTCGCAAACACGCCTTGGTTCACCAGATATGTATACCATTTTTTAGGGAATATTACAAAACTTTCTAACTAGAAACATTTTCTCGCTTAGGTTTCAATAAGATAGTTTTGATTATCCTTAATGTTTTGACCGCCGAATCGTTAACATTAAGGTTTGCACCCTCTCGTCACCCCCATCCCCATCTCGTCACCACAATCACACATCTAAATACGTAATCTAAACCCTTTCTTGTATTATCCAATAATATTTCTGCAAAGTATT
>JAQUHK010000038.1 GCA_028683655.1 Alphaproteobacteria bacterium | reverse complement strand
TGGACAAGCCGCTGATGAAAACGGTCGCCAGCGCGGCTGGCGTGCGCTGTGCCCAAGGTGGTCTTGTGAGCAAGCAAGAGGTGGCGGCGCGGTCTTTTCCTATCCCCTATCCCTTTGTCATCAAGCCAACCAATGAAGGCTCCAGCGTGGGCGTGTTTCTGGTCAAGGACGAAAGTGACCTTGCGCCGCTTGAAGCCGCATGGCCCTTTGGTGAGACGGCCATGATCGAAGCCTTTATCGCGGGGCATGAGCTGACCGTCGCGGTGCTGGGCGACAAAGACGAAGCCCGTGCACTGGCAGTGACAGAGCTGAAGCCGCGTGAGAATGCCTTTTATGATTACGAGTCAAAATATTCCGATGGCAAAACGGATCACCTTCTGCCAGCACCTCTTCCCCAAGAAGTCTATGACGAGGCCTTACGGCTTGCTGTTCTTGCCTATCGGGCTGGAAGATGCCATGGTGCGGCGCGCGCCGATTTCCGGTGGGATGAGTCACAAGAAGGCACAAAAGGCCTTGTCTTTCTTGAAATGAACACCCAGCCCGGGATGACGCCGCTTTCCCTTCTGCCGGAACAAGCCCTGCACGCCGGTCTGACCTTTGACAACCTTATTCAGTGGATGCTGGATCACCCGACATGGCCCGCGTAAAGAAAAAACCGCTTCGCGGAAGCGTTCGCCAGAATAATGCCGATTTCGAGGAAGAAACGCCTCGTTTCGGTTTTTCGGCGCGCCTTGCCCTGATGGTGCTGGCAGCGGTTACCTGTATCTTGCTCGTTTCATGGGTCTGGCACAGCACATGGCCGCGCACCCTGAAAAACAAAACGGGTGATCTGGCTTTGACACTAACCCAGAAAGCGGGGTTCTCCGTTGCCGACCGTCTGGTCGAAGGGCGACGCTATACCGACCGCGACGCGCTGGTTTTAGCCCTGAATGCCCGCCTCGGCAGCCCCATCTTTGCCTTTGACCCCGAGCAGGCGCGCCAGAATATTCTGGCCCTGCCATGGACCGAGAACGTCACCGTTCTGCGCAGCCTGCCCGATAAAATCGTCGTCAAACTAACCGAGCGCGTCCCCATGGCCCGCTGGCAACATCACGGCAAAACGGTTGTGATCGACGCGCAAGGCAAAGAACTGGTCGCCGCCAACCCGCAAAACTTCGCCGATCTGCCCCTCGTTGTCGGGATGGCCGCACCGGAACAGACGGGCGCATTGCTGACCGATCTTCAAACCTATCCCGCCATTGCCAAGGCCCTTAAGGCTGCCGTGCGGGTAGGCGAGCGACGCTGGAACTTCTATCTCCAGCCCAATTTGCTGATCCGCCTGCCGGAGCAAGAGCTCGACAAAGCTCTGAGCAAACTGACCGAACTCGTTCAGGAACAAAAGATTTTGGAGCGCAACATCGTGGCCATTGACCTGCGCCTGCCTGACCGTTTGATCGTCGAACCAGGCACGCAGCCCGCCGAGCCCGATTACGGGGAGGCGCAGGAATGAACAACAGGATCACACAATGGCTTTTCGACAAGCCCCGCTCGACCCAAGGCGACGTCGTCGCCGCGCTTGATATTGGAACCAGCAAGATCGCCTGTTTCATTGCCCGGATCGACGAATCGGGCACCCCCCATGTGATCGGAATCGGCCATCAGCTTTCCGAAGGTGTGCGGGCGGGCCTTGTCTCTGACATGGAATCCATCCAACGCGCCATCTCCACCACCGTCGATGCCGCCGAACAGATGGCTGGCGAAGAGATCGAGCGCGTGATCGTCAATATCGCGGGGCCACAGCTTCTCTCCCAGACCGTGGGCGTGACGCTGCCGCTTAACGGACGCGAAATCACGGCAACCGACATGGACCGCCTTGTCGCCCAAGCCCAGACGCTGGCCGCCGAAGACATTGACGGCCACACCATGGAGCTTTTGCACACCCTGCCCGTCCATTACACGCTGGATGGCCAGCGCGGCATTCGCGAGCCCATGGGGATGATCGGCAACAGCCTTCAGGCCGATTACAACCTTGTCTCGGCCGCTTTCGGTCCCGCGCGGACATTGGAAACAGCCATCGCCCGTTGCCATCTGGAAGTCGAGACGCTGGTGGCCGCGCCGCTGGCCTGCGGCCTCTCCTGCCTTGTCGAAGACGAAATGGACCTTGGCTGCACCGTCATTGACATTGGCGCGGGCACAACCGGCATCGGCATCTTTTTCGACGGCCACATGATTTTCTGTGATGGTCTTGCCTTGGGCGGCCTTCATATCTCCAACGATGTGGCGCGCGGGCTAACGACAACCTTCTCACATGCGGAGCGGCTTAAGACCCTTTATGGCAGCGCGATGCTTTCACCCGCCGACGACCGCGAGATCATCGACGTTCCCCAAGTTGGCGAAGAAGCCCCCGAATTCGCCAACCACCTGCCCAAATCGCACCTGATCCGGATCATCCAACCGCGCCTTGAAGAGATTTTCGAGCTGATTCGCGCCCGTCTTGGCAAATCGGGCCTGGCCGACGTCGCCGGACGGCGAGTCGTCTTGACGGGCGGCACCAGCCAATTGCCAGGGATTCGCGATATGGCCAGCCGCATGCTGGACAAACAGGTCCGCTTGGGCCGCCCCCTGCGCATCGCCCGCCCGACCCCCGACCAGCAACGCAGTCCCTCGCCGACGCTTAGCGGTCTTGCCGAAGCAACCTCTGGTCCCGCTTTTTCAACCACCGCAGGCCTTCTGGTTTCCGCGCTTAACCTTGAGTCGCTGGATGCAGGAAACAATCTGGATTATGGCTCAAACGCGCCCTTCTTCTCCCGCTTAAGCCAATGGTTCCGTTAAGCAAATAAAACCTCTTGCCAAGTATGATTAAAACCGTTACAAAAGATTCCTGATTACTTTATTTCCAAGGGGTGTTCCCATGAAGCGTTTTGCTCTTCTGGCTGCTGTCGTCGGCCTTCTTTCTTCCTATGCCACGCCGTCGCTGGCGGCAACCGTTGATTACATCGACATGGGAAGTAAAATTGTCGAAATGGGCTCCACCCTTTCGCCGCTCACAGCCGGTTATGAAGGCATCGTCGCCACGGGGGCGAAGCAGAATGCTGGCAATGGCTATGCGTTGTTCGATTCAGCCAAAGTCTATCTGGCTGGGAAAACCTCTATCCTCTTTACCTACACACTGACGGAAACACCAACAGTTTGGGGAACATTCACTTCGCCGAACGACGACAGCGGCAACTCTCGCAAGTACGAAATCGATACCTATACCTTGACATCAAATGCCAACCAGTTCTTCATCAGCATTGCCAATTTGACGGATGACGTTCTTGACTTCAAAACGGCCCTCAAACTGAAGGGCATTACAAATATTGCAGCTGTTGGAACGACCTACAGCACTTCGCCCGTGCCGCTTCCAGCCGCGCTGCCGCTGTTTGGCTTGGGCCTTGTTGGTCTGGCTGGCTATCGCCGCATGAAGAAGGGATCGGTTGAAGCCTAAAACGCTCTCCGCCTTTTTCTAAAAGAATAAAACACCCCTTTCTGTTTAATCGGAAAGGGGTGTTTTCTATTGAGCAAAAACGGATTAAGCTGAGCCTGTTACCTTCTGGATTTTATCAAAGCGAAAGGATCTGACCATGCCATTTGAAAAAGCTGCGCGTTTGACGGCCCTGCCTCCCTATCTTTTCAAGGAAATTGACCGGCTTAAAGCCGAAGTTGCCGCCAAGGGCGTGGATGTGATCAATCTGGGCGTGGGAGATCCTGACCAACCGACCCCCTCTTTCATCATCAAAGCCTTGCAGGAAGCCGCCGAGAAACCTGAACACCATCAATATCCGTCCTACTCGGGTATGGGCTCCTTCCGCAAAAGCGCGGCGGCTTGGTGCAAGAAACGCTTTGGCCTCACGCTTGATCCGGCCACGGAAATCGTCACGCTGATCGGCTCGAAAGAAGGCATTGCCCATTTTCCACTGGCCTTCCTCAATCAAGGCGATATGGCCCTGATCCCCACGCCCGCCTATCCCGTCTATCACTCTGGCACCTTGTTCGCAGGTGGCCGCTCGCACTTCATGCCGCTCGTTAAAGAAAACGGCTTTCTGCCTGATCTGAATGCCATTCCCGCCGATGTGGCGCGCGAAGCCAAGATCATGTTCCTCAACTATCCCAACAACCCGACGGGCGCGACGGCGGATGCCGCTTTCTTTGAAAAAGTCGTTGCCTTTGCCAAGCAATACAACATCATCGTGGCGCATGATGCGGCCTATAGCGAGATGGGCTTTGACGGTTATCGCCCGATCAGCTTCCTTGAGAGTAAGGGGGCCAAGGATATCGGGATCGAGTTCCATTCTCTGTCCAAAAGCTTTAACATGACGGGCTGGCGTCTGGGCTTTGCCATCGGCAATGCCGAGATTCTCGACGGGCTTGGCCAAGTCAAGGCCAACATCGATTCCGGGGCCTTCAACGCCGTGCAAGAGGCAGGCATCGCCGCTCTTGAAAGCGACCAGAGCTCGATTACCGCCATGCAAAAGCTCTATGAAGAACGCCGCGATGTGCTGACCGAAGGCCTGCGCGAGGCAGGCCTTGATGTCGAACCGCTGAAAGCCACCTTCTATGTCTGGTGCCACACCCCCAAGGGGATGAAGTCGGCAGAGTTCACCTCGCTGTTGCTTGAAAAAGCGGGCATCGTCACAACGCCGGGCAACGGCTTTGGCGCGCCGGGCGAAGGCTATGTCCGCTTCGCGCTGACGGTCGATAAGCCACGCCTACAAGAAGCTGTCGCCCGCATCAAAAAGCTGGGGATATAATTTCTTTCCCCCGCAATGCGCTGGACTCAAGGAGGGCGGTCCCCTATGATTTGCCCTCCCTTTATTAACAATCCGGACTGTTTTCGACGAGGTTTTGAATGAACCGCTTTTCTCGCTCTTTCGCCCTCCTTCTGGCAGTCATGCCTTTTTTTGCCGCCCTGCCCGCCAAGGCGCAGCTTTTGACCGACTATGCCACGACAGCGGACCAGCAAACCGTGGGCGCGGTGATGGATGCGCAAGGAACGGCTGCGCCCCCCGCCTCCACCTTGCAAACGGACTACAACCAACTGTTTGCGGGTTCAGCCGCAAACATCAGCGATTCGACCCAGTCTCTTTTGCCAACCACAGCCTATAACTTGACCGGCGTTTCCACTACGCTGGCGAATGTCGAAGAAACCAACATCATGGGCCGCTTGCGCACGCTGCGCAGCCGTGATCTGGCCGCCGTCCGCCAAGTCGTCCGGCGAGCCGAACAGCAGCCGCCCAAAGTTTATCCGCTCCAAGACACAGGCGAAACCCTGCACGATCTGCGCACCGGCACCAAAGCCCCGTCCATGGGCGGCAGCCACGCGACCCAAAGCAACTATCGCATGGTCAGCCCGCTGATCTATAAAAACGGGTTGCCCGAGGCAGACCAAGACCCCAATCCAACGCTGGCCGAAAAGGGGTATAACGAAACCATGCGTCTGTCGAGCATCGGCGCAGGAGCCCCGAATGCGACAACGCGTTATTCCGACACGGCGAAGGTCAGGAATGTCCCCAATCTGGCCGACCGCACGGCCTCAAGTGCCTTGAAGATCGCGGGCGACGCTGGCGGCCAAAGCCACATCAACGACTCGGCGACAGCCGAGTATCCACGCCGCGCCGTCGTGCGGATGAATGAAAACGACCAGCGCGCCAATGCCCTGTATCGCGGCCAGCCACTCGGCCAGCTTGCGGCCAATGGCGGTGCGGCTCCCGTTCCGCTGGCACCGGTTGCACCGGCCCAACCGCTTTCCGTCTATAACGGGGTGCCACCGATGATCTTTGATGCCGGACACGAACCGGCTTCGTTGTCGGATACAGCACCGGTCCCTGCGGCGGCTCCTGTTCAGCCAGTCTTCAAATACAAGAAAATCGACCAGAGCAAAACGCTGACAACCCCGATGATCGGCTCCCCCTCCTCCTCTACCATGGTGTTTCCGCAGGCCAATGCCTATGCCATTCCGGCCAACCCGTCGGCGAACAATCTTTCCTTCTCCGTGAACCCACGGGCTTCGACCGAGACAGGCACGCTGTTATGGATGGATGCCCCAGCAAAAGCCAAAGAGGCTGCACCCGAAGCTTCTGTGCCCCAAGAAGCACTGGCTCAACCTGCGGCCCCCGAAACGAGCAAGCCTGTCATCTATGGCGCGACCGCTGTGCCGTTGGCGACGCCCGCTATCAACGCCGACCGCCGCTGGGGCTTCTTCATCTCCGGCAACACAGGCTTTGGATCGGATGATCATCAAAACAACGCCACCAAAACCCAAAGCGTGACAACGGGGATCACCGCAGGCGTGGATTATCGGCTCCAAAACCAGAGCTTTGTCGGTATGGCCCTCACCTATGCCCATTCCAGCTTGACGACCAGCAACTATGGCGACCTTCAGGGCAACAGTGCCGCGCTTTCGGTTTACGGCACGACAACCTATCTGACCGATGCCTATCTGGACGGCTATATCAGTGCCGGTTATCACAGCCTTGACAGCGAACGCACGGTCTTTGCCGGAGCGAACACGACGCGCAAGGCGACCGCTTCGCCCGACGGCTATCAAATCGCTGCCAAGGCCGAAACCGGTTATGACTTCCGTAAAGCAGCATGGACCTTCGGGCCCTTCGCGGGATTCCGGTTGGCTTACGCCGACTTCGATGGCTACACGGAAGACGGGGCCAGCACCTTCAACCTCAAGGTTCAGGGGCTCGACAACCTTTCGGCCATCGGCACGCTTGGCTTCGGCGGCTCCACCCGTTACGCGATGGGCAACGGCGGCGTGCTGGTTCCGGCGATGCGCGTTGGCTATAATCACGAATTCGGCGATGACCAGTCCAGCATCAAGGCCGAGTTTGCCAGCCTGACAGGCTCCACCTTCATCACAAGCGGTGCCCAAAAAGCCCGCGACTGGATGAGCCTTGCGCCGTCTGTCTCAGCTGCCCTGCCCAACGACTGGACGTTGCGCGCGCAATATGAACATGATTTCTTCCGTGACGACACGAACGAAAACATCTTCAACTTCGCCGCCAACTATAAATGGTAATATCAGGGGAAGAGAGAATGTCCGTCAAGCCAGCCGCTGTCTATGATCCCGTCGCCAAAGCGTTTCACTGGGGCATCGCTCTTCTTGTCTTGATCATTCTCGTCACGGCGGGTTTCATCGAAACGCCGCAATGGCTTGTTGATGACCAACTTCGCAAGACGATTTTTATCATCCACAAGACAGCCGGTTTCCTTGTCCTTCCGTTAACGCTCGCCCGCCTTGTTTGGCGATCGGTTCAAATACCGCCGCCGCTTCCTATCAAAAAGATGCCCCTGTGGCAGGTTATCGCTGCCATTTTCACGCACCGCAGTTTGTACGTTCTGTCCATCCTGACGCCTTTGGCAGGCTGGGCTCTTGTTTCAACGACACATAAGGGCCTCGTTCTTTTCGGCTTTATCCCCATGCCGTCGCTGCCATTCCTTCATCCCTATATGGCCTCGATCGACATTGTGCGCTCGTTCTTCGCTAGCCTGCACGAGACATTTGCCATCTTGCTGGCCAGCCTGATCGTGATCCATATCGGAGCCTCATTCATGCATCACTTCGTCGATCGCGACGACATCCTGCTGCGCATCGCGCCAAAAGGCATGGAAGGCTTTCTCAAGAAAATACGAGGCCGTTAAGGCGGCTTAAGTAACGCGCAGATGAAAGGGCTTACGATCCGTCTGCCGTCATTGCGAGCGACCGAAGGGAGCGCGGCAATTCAGTCCTTCTGTTTGAAACTTGGGGACTGGATCGCCACGTCGCTGCGCTCCTCGCGATGACGACAAAGGATAGTTCATCCACGGGTTAGTCTTAATCGGCGGGCTTGTCCGGTGAACCGACTGTGGTGAAGGCATGGCTGACACCACAGAACTGACAGGTCACCGTGAGCTGTCCATCGTCTGTGCGTAATGTTTCAAGCTCATCCTTCGGCATGGAAGCCAATATCCCTTCGATGCGCTCACGCGAGCAGCGGCACGCATGACGCAGCGCAAGCGTATCATAGACGCGCACGCCCTCTTCGTGGAACAGACGGTAAAGCAAATCGGACGCGGACAGATCAGGGTCCAGTATCTCGTCCGCCGTGCAGGTCTGCATCAGGTGCATCACGCGCAGCCAGTCATCCTCAACCGCCGTATCGCTGACAATCACATGGCCGCCTTCGTGCGGCATGCGCTGGACCATCAGGCAGCCCGAACGCCAACGCCCTTGCGCATCCTGTCCCGTCGCGACAAAAAGACCTGTTGGAATTTGCTCGGATTGACGGAAATAAAGCTGAAACGCTTCGATCAGCGCATCGCTTTCAAGGCCAACGACGCCCTGATACCGCTCGTCCGTCGCGGCCTTTTGATCAACCGTCATCACCAGATGCCCCTTACCCAAAAGCGGCGTGCCCTCACCGAGGCCCTTCAATTGGTCCTCTTCGAACTGGGCGCAGGCGCGCAGCGCGCCATCGGACGTGACATCGGCAACAAGCCGCCGGACAGGCCCGTCCGTCTGGGTCTGGATCGTGAAAATCCCATCGAACTTCAGTGCCGTTCCCAGTGCTGCGGCCAGAGATGTGACATCGCCCAGAAGGCGCGAGACTTTATCGGGATAGCGATGCTGGCCGAGGATAGTGTCCAGCACGGGCCCAAGCCGCACGATCCGGCCTCTGACTGAACACGAGTCCAGCTGGAACGGTAAAATCATGTCATCCTGTAAATCTACCTGCATGGCTTGCGCCTCCTTCATTTCCCATTTGGGAGCTTATCCTGTTTTCACTCAAGAACGGTTCTTTTGTCAGCTGCGCAATAGTGATAGAATAGCTCTGTGCTTTCCGCCGTTCGGGTTTCAATCCATGTCTTATGCCGCTCGCGTTCTCTCTCACCGCGCTTTGCGCCGCCATCATCTTGGCGGCCTTGCCCTTCTGTTTCTTCTGATCGTCTGGGCCCTTATGTGGGGCCATGCAGCCTATCGCCTCCATCAGGCTGTCGATGCACTGGCCGCACGGAGCGATGCGTCTTTCACCTTCCGGTTCGACAGCCGCAGCACCGACGGCACGCCGCTGACGGTGCATGTGCATATGTATGGGTTTGAAGCCGCCTTTGGCCCCGACAATGCCATCCAATCGGATGAGGCCGTTCTCTATCTGGACCTTTTAAGCAATCGCCCCGCCTCGCTCAAGCTGAAAAGTTCTATCAAAGGGAAACTCAAAGGCCTTCCTTTTGACGCGGCCTTCCTGAAGCTTGGTCTGACACCGCCCGACAAGCCAGCCCAAAGCGATGACGATACAGGTCTGTCCTTATGGATCAAAGCCTCCACCCTGATGCTTTATCCCGCCAAGCATCTGCCGCTCAGCGACATGATCGCGGATCTGGACATGAGCCTGCGGGTCATGGGCACGCCGCCCGACTTTACACAAACGGCTCAGGTCAAGTCCTGGAACGAGGCCAGTGGCATCATCGAGATTGACCAGCTGAATGCCCAGTGGGGGCCGCTGACCCTCGCCATGAAGGGCACGCTGGGGCTGTCGCCTGATCTCCAACCGGAAGGTGCTTTCTCAGGTCGAATCGATGGGCTGGGCGAGGCTTTGGATGAACTCACCGCCGACGGACAAATCGGGAAAAAACAACGCGCTCTGCTAACCGCCTCGATGGAGTCGCTGGCGCGTCCGGCTTTTGGCAATGCCTCGTCCCCTATCGTACCCGTCACCATTCAGTCGGGCGGTTTTTACCTTGGCCCCGTCAGGCTGTTTGATCTGCCGCGCCTGAACTGGACGCCAGCCGCCACTGAAAAGTAAGGGGCCTTACGCTTCTGCCGCATCGTGCGCTTCAAGGAACCCCCGCAAGGCGTCGGCTTTGGCGAAGAAGTTCTTGCGCACATCCTTGGCAAACGGGTTGTCACGCTCGATCGCCAAAAACAGCTCCATCGAGTCATAGCGTAGCATATCGACGGATTCCATCAGACGCTCATAGGACTTGGTCGTCATGGTCTTGGGCAAAGGCTCCATCTCTAAAAGAACCTTGGCAACCATGTGCGTGAGGCCCTGAACCATCGCCATCTCGCGGTCATGCGCTTCGGCGGTGGTCTCAATCACCTCAAGGCCAAACGCTTCGCTCAGGAAGGCGGCGACCTTACGCGCGCGGTCTTCGCCGCGCACGGGACAAACGGCGATCTTCAGGCCTTTGATGCCGTTCTTGCCGCTCTGTGGCCCGAAAAGCGGGTGCGTGCAAACAATATCAACGGAACGCGGCAGCTCGGCTTCCAGCAATTGGGCAATCGTGTATTTCACCGAGCCGACATCCAGCACCAACGCACCGTCACGCAAATGCGGTTTGACCAAGGCGACGGCTTCCGCCATGCGCGGCACGGGCGGGCCCAGAACGACGATATCACAGGCGGCTACGGCGGCAGGCTCGCCCATTGCCACGCCATTTTCCTGCCCCCACGCTACGGCGTGGGCTGACGGATCGAAGGCGCACAAATCGAAGTGACGCGCCAGATAAGGCACAATCAAGCGGCCAAAGGCGCCAAGGCCGAAGAGGCCCAGCGTTTTCTTGTTGTCGGTTTGCCTGTTAGTCATCCTGTGTCGTCCTCGTCCGTCAAAGCACAAAAACCCACCTTGCCCTCTGGCAAGCGGGAAAGTTCGTCTCAAAAAGTTGAAAGAAAGTTACCGCCGCCCGCTTTTAATCGGGACTGGATAACCGCCCAGCGTCGCCAAATGCTGGAGCCTGCTCCCCATCATGGCCTTCAGACGACCAAGGCGCGTGTCGTTGCGCCCGACATAGCCATCGACCTCGGCCAGAAACGCTGTCGGAGCCGAAGCCGCGCGTCCCGCGACCCGTGCGATCAGGACACGAACTTTATAACCAGCCTTGGCCAACAAACGCTTCATCTCGGCCTCAGGCACATGCGTGCATTGCAAGGTCAGATAGCTGCGATCATCGCCCGTCAGTTCAGGATAGAGCTTGCCGACAATCAGCCCCATCGGCATCGCACGCCGCGCGTTCGAGCGACCGGCTTTAAGGATCTCCGTCGGCATGGACTGGAAAACCGTCAAGACATTCGCCTTGTCGGCCGCCAGCAAGGGCCACCACGCGTCTTTCTCCTCAGCATCGGGCGGCGGGACAACGGCAGTCGTGATCTTGCCGTCTTGAAGGGCCTTGATGGCCGCGCCAGCCGTCTTGTATTCGATCAGCGGGGTGAAAGAGCCATAATGATCCCGCGCTATGTCCCACAAATCGGGACCCTTTTCAGGCGCATAAACACCAATCTTCATCCCGCCTTCATTCAACGTAAAGGCCGAGATCATCTCGCGCCAGACGCGGACGACCAGCCCGTCGGGAATCTTGCCAGACGGGCGCCCAACCAGCGCGCGCAGCATCTGTGCCTCACGGCCCGGGCGGATATAGATATGCTGTTTGCCCTTGAACTTGCGGACATTATCGACAACCTCCGCGCGTTCACGCAGCATATCGTGGATCACGCCATCGACCTGATCGATCTGGGCGCGTAAATCGGCAAGAGCCTGTTTGTCAGGATTAACCAGGGCATGTTTGGGTGGCATCGCTCTGTCCCTTTATCGGACTTTCAAAAAGTTAGGCTGTAAACTTACACCACTTTCTTGGTGATTCCAAACCCGATTCACGCCTGTTTTACGCCTTTGTGCTTCTGTTGGATGGCAAAGCAGAAGTCGGGAAAGGCATGGGCAGGAGAATCCGTCTTGAAACCGGTTTCCTCTTAACCATAGCGGGGGTATAAAGCTGTTTGACCGCCTCGACGACCAAGACACCGCCAAAAGCGGAAAGGACCGGGGCCAAGACGGCCTCAACCCACGAAGACACCCAAACCCCAAGACGCGAGAACAAAGGCGGCAGCAAAAAAGCTTTTGTTTTATATTCAAGGACAAAATCATGGTCCTTAAGCAAATTTCTAAGCTGAGCACTTGAGTAAGGCCGCCCATAACCAAATGGCGTGGCCTCTGAAAAGGCCCACAGGCCACGGCGATAAGGCACCATCACCACCATCCGCCCGTTGGGCTTGAGCACACGCCAGACCTCGTCAAGCAGCGCATCGGGATCAGCGGCAAGCTCAAGGGCATGAACAACCACAGCCCGATCCACACACGCATCGGGCAACGGCAAATGCGACAGATCGGCCATACAGGCCCTGTTCGGGCCTTCGCGCGGCCAGAAAACAACGCCAAGCTCTGGCGGCATCATCGCCATAACCTGCCAGCCGCGCTCCATCAGCGGACGCAGATAAGGTGTGCCGAACCCCACGGCCAGAAGGCGTTCGTCCTCGCCTCGGCCAAGCGGGCCGGAAGGCCAAAGCCCGCTCACATGGCGGCGCAGGACATCACGAACAAGCCGCCCCAAAGACGAAACGTAAAATTCTCGTAAATCAACAACATCCAAAGCCACTTTTTTCGTCTCCCCTTGGGCCCGCACACGGTTTCGTCCCATTCATTAACCGCATTTTAGCACCCTTTTGTCAAACTGAAGCTATGGGATTTTCAATCGACATACTTCCGGCCATGGCCGACAACTATATCTATCTGGTCAGCGATACCGCGCTGGGCCTTGCAATGGTTGTCGATCCGACCGATGCCGTTGTGGTTGAACGCGCTTTACGCCAAAAAGACCTGCATCTGGCTTTGATCCTCAACACGCATCATCATCATGATCATACAGCTGGCAATGTGAAGCTTCAGCACGATTACGGTGCCCCCATCATCGGTCCCGCCAAGGAAGGCGGTCGCATTGACGGCCTTTCGCGCGGCGTGGACGATGGCGCGATCCTTACCTTTTCTGATTTGCGAGGCGAAGTCATCGAGACCCCCGGCCACACGATCGGCAGCATCTCGTTTTATTTTCCCGCGATCAAAGCCCTTTTCTGTGGCGATACGCTCTTCTCGCTGGGCTGTGGCCGCTTGTTCGAAGGCTCGGCGGTCCAGATGTGGAATTCACTCAAGCGGCTGCGCGAACTGCCCGACGACACAATGATCTATGCGGGCCACGAATATACCGAACGCAACGCGCCTTTCGCGCTGATGCTCGACAAAAAGAATCCCGCGCTTCAAGAACGCGCCGAAGAAGTCGCGCTTCTTCGTAAAGAAGGCAGGCCCACCCTGCCCGTCTCGATTAAAACAGAAAAAGAGACGAACCCGTTCCTGCGCGTCGATGATCCAGAGTTCCAAAAAGTGCTGGAAAAAGCGGGCCTGCCGATGGATGCCAACCCCGCCGCCATCTTCGGCTCTCTGCGCGCCGCCAAAGACCGCTTTATGGCGTAAGACAACGGCTACGTTCTTCCCCGCGATCACTTCCGGCCAAGAACCTGCATTTCATAGTGCCCTGTCAGCCCATTTTCATAACGAATGGTCACGTCTTCTCTTCCAATAAGCCGTATATGCTCGCCAGCAATTCTGTGTTGTGTCAGTTCTTGACGTTCATAGAGACTCTTTTGAACAAAGGTCGTAACCAGTCGCGCACCGGAAGCCACGACGGCCTTGTGCCATGCGTTTTCTGTATGATGCTCCTTGCTGATCGAAGCATTTTCTAAAAAGAGTTCACCGTTGATTTGTTGTATATCTGCGTCTATTTCACTTTGTGGTTTGGGCGGATCATAGATGTAAGAACATATCACCAAATCTGCGGCCTTCTGTTTTTCTGTGTCCAGAAAATCATTGCCATAGGCTAAATTGGAAACGGTAACCCTGATCTTCGGGCCAAAGGTGTATCCGCTTTGTTGTGCATAGAGAAGGGATTGAGTCAGCGCAACTTTATCACGTTCGCAAATCAGGCCCTTGTACGCCCCGAACAAAGTCTTGCAACGGCGGTAGATCGCTCCAACAATCGTGACATTATTTATCGCCAGCGGTGAATCTTTCTCGTTGCTTACCAAACCAAGGCTTCTTGTTTTTAGATCAAACGAGCAGTCATTTATGCTGAGGAGTCTTTTATAAAGTTTACGGTTGTCAATTTTAAACATCGAAACTCGCTTCTTGAAAAAAGAGGGTGGGAATGGGTTCGCGGGTTTAACAAAATCGTTTATACTTCAAACACCGTATACCATAGCCTTCCTCTCTGTATTACTTTCCTATATAGTTAACCTCGTCTTTCTGGAAGAATGCGGGATGCGTCAGCATTCAATATCGCTTCACTGCGTAAAAAGAAAGGCAGGAGAATCGCTTCCCCTGCCCTCCTTTTTTATGCAAACGGCTTACTGTCTTACGTCAAATACTGTCCGCCATTGACGTTGAAGGTTGCGCCTGTCGTAAAGCCGTTATGCTCATCGGCCAAGAAGGCGACGAGGCGGGCGATGCCTTCCGCATTCCCCAGTTTCTTGACGGGTATCTTGGCAACGATCTTTTCAAGGATCGAGGGATCGACGGCGCGGACCATGTCCGTGTCGATATAGCCCGGAGCAATCACGTTGACTGTCACGCCTTTGGCAGCAACTTCCAAAGCCAGCGACTTGGAGAAACCAATGATGCCAGCCTTGGCAGCGGCATAGTTGGTCTGTCCCATCGCGCCCGAAAGGCCGTTGATGGAGCTGATTGACACCACGCGCCCGAACCCGCGATCGCGCATCCCGCTAATCACAAGCTGGGTCATGTTGAAAACCGAATCAAGATTCGTGCGCAGCACTTCGTTCCATTGCTTGGGTGTCATCTTGTGCAGAAAGCAATCGCGCGTGATCCCCGCATTGTTGACCAACACATCGACAGGCCCCAGTTGCTTTTCGATCTTGGCGATGTTTTCGGCGCAGGCCTCATAATCGGCGACGTCGAATTTAAAAACGGCTTCAATACCCGTCTTGGCTTTGAACTCTTCGGCGGCTTTATCATTGCCCATATAAGTCGCCGCGACTTTATAACCGAACTTGTGCAGCGTCTCACTGATCGACGCGCCAATACCGCGTGTTCCCCCCGTCACGACCGCGACGCGAGCCTTCTCAATCTTCCGTGTCATGTTGTCTCTTCCTTTGTCTTCACTTTTGGGATGATTTCGTCCGTGGTTTTTTTGCAAGCTTATCCCCATGCAGGGCACCAGCCACGGCATAATTTTCCGGTGCCATCTCATGAAGTACGATGCTGACCGATTCCGGCGCAACACCAAGGGATGAAACAAGGGCGTCCGTGACGGCGCGAACGAGCTTGCGCTTGGCCGCCACGGGACGCTTCAGTATGTCAATATGAACGACAGGCACGTCTGGTCTTACCGTTCGATGCACATGGCAATACCCATACCGCCACCGATACACAGCGTGGCAAGGCCCTTCTTGGCACTGCGCTTCTGCATCTCGTACATCAACGTGACGAGGACGCGGGCACCCGAGGCACCGATGGGGTGCCCCAGCGCAATCGCGCCGCCATTGACGTTGACCTTGACGACATCCCAGCCCATCTCGCGGTTGACGGCGATGGCTTGAGCAGCAAAGGCCTCGTTCGCCTCGATAAGGTCAAGATCAGCGACGTTCCAGCCCGCCTTTTCCAAAGCCAGACGGCTTGCCGGAATCGGCCCCGTCCCCATAACCTTCGGATCAACGCCAGCCGTTGCCCACGACGCGATACGACCCAGCGGGGTCAGCCCACGACGCGCGGCTTCTTCTTCAGTCATCAAAACAACCGCAGCCGCGCCGTCATTGATGCCGGACGCGTTACCCGCCGTTACCGTGCCGTCTTTCTTGAAGGCAGGCTTCAGCTTCGCCATCCCTTCGACGCTCGCGCCGAAACGGGGATATTCGTCTTGAGCAATAGAGATGTCACCCTTCTTGTTCGGAATGATAACCGGCACAATTTCGTCAACGAACTTGCCCGCCTTGATCGCGGCTTCGGCCTTCAATTGCGACTCGACGGCAAAGATGTCTTGCATCTCGCGCGTGATGCCGAACTGCTCGGCCACATTCTCGGCGGTCACGCCCATATGATACTTGTTGAACACGTCGGACAGGCCGTCATTGACCATGTTGTCGATCAGCGTTCCCGGTCCCATACGCACACCATTGCGCAGGTTCATGGAGTGGTGCGAAAGGCTCATGTTCTCCATGCCACCCGCTGCGATGATCTTGGCATCGCCCGCCTTGATCGCCATCGCGCCATTGGCAATGGAACGCAAACCGGAGCCGCAAATCTGATTAACGCCGTAAGCCGTCTTTTCCGCCGGAACGCCAGCCGCCATCGCCGCCTGACGCGCCGGGCCCATGCCCAAGCCGCCAGAGAGAACCTGTCCCATCACGACTTCGCAGATTTCAGCAGGCGCGACCTTGGCGCGGGACATGGCTTCTTTCAAAGCATCGCCGCCCAGATCAGCCGCAGCGCGCGAAGAAAGCGCACCACTGAATGAACCGATAGCGGTACGGGCTGCACCGACAATGACAATATTGGTCATGAGAAAAGGACTCCTTTTGGCGAGATGTGAAGTGTCGCGCAGAGACGAAAGGCAGGACGCCCCGCCCCCCATGCGACGGGAGAGAAAGCACAGTAACCTTAACGCGATCGCTTTGTCGGCGCAAGAAAATCACGCGCCAAAAGCGCGTGAACACAAGATGATGTTTGCTGCAATGCAGCAATTAGGGGCAGCCTATCCCTCGTCCGTCGCGGGCAGGCGGACGATAAAGCGGGCACCATAGATGCAGCCCGTTTCATCCGTTCGGTTCTCGGCCCAGATGCGGCCATGGTGGGCCTCGATAATTTGCTTTGAAATACTGAGCCCGAGGCCGGAATGCGTGCCGAACTTTTCCTGTTTGGGGCGTT
>JAQUHK010000162.1 GCA_028683655.1 Alphaproteobacteria bacterium | reverse complement strand
CCCTGCGTCATTCCCGCGAAAGCGGGAATGACTCGAGCTTGTTTACTTTTCTCCCTTTACCTTCACCACCAGCGGCGTTAACCAATTTGCGTCAGTTGCCCTTCTTTTGTCTCAAAGGAATGGCAGTTTTCTTGAGTTTTAGGAGGATTTCCCCCTATACTGCGCCAACTTGAGTCGAGAGGTATCATGCGTAACGTCTGTAAAGTTCTGTTTTTGGCTCTTTTGCTGAGTGCCAGCTCCCCCGTTTGGGCCAAGGAAACCGTTTTGCCGGATCACGCCGAGGGCAAGGCCACCGCGCCGATCACGATGGTCGAATATTCAAGCTTTACCTGCTCGCATTGCGCCGACTTCTATAACGATGTCATGCCGCAAATCGAAAAGAACTATATCGAAACCGGCAAGGTTCGCGTGATCCACCGCGATTTCCCCAACGATGCCTATAGCCTCAAGGCCGCCGCGCTCACGCGCTGCATGCCCGAGGGCCAATATTTTCCGTTCGTCCATTTGCTGTTCAAGAATTTCCGCGCATGGATCATGACTCCCAAACCAGAGGAAACGCTCAAGCAATATGCCCAGATGGCCGGATTGCCACAGGAGAAGGTGAAGAGCTGTCTGGACGATACCGATCTTCTGGATGCCATCGTCGCCATGCGCAACGAAGGCGCAAAGAAATATGAGGTCACCGGCACCCCGACTTTTATACTCAATGACGGACAGGACGTCATCGTCGGCACCCGCCCCTATGAAGAAATGGCAGCGGCATTCGACAAGATTCTAGCTGATAAAAAGAAATAGCGTTCACGAGGATTAATGGTTCATTTTTCACGCCTGCGCCTTCAGGGGTTTAAATCTTTTGTCGATCCGACAGACCTTGTGATTCAAGAAGGCCTGACGGGTATTGTCGGGCCGAACGGGTGTGGCAAGTCGAACCTTGTGGAAGCCTTACGCTGGGTGATGGGTGAAACCTCGCCCAAACGGATGCGCGGCGCGGGCATGGAAGACGTGATCTTCGCCGGAACCGCCACGCGCCCCTCGCGCAATATCGCGGAAGTGACGCTTGAGCTGGATAACGGCGAACGCCGCGCTACGGCGGAGTTCAACGATGCCGACGAGCTTTTGGTCGTGCGCAAGATCGAGCGCGGCGGCGGGTCGGATTACCGCATCAACGGCAAGCCCGTGCGCCAGCGCGATGTGCAGCTTCTCTTCGCCGATCAGTCCACGGGCGCGCAATCGACCAGCGTCGTCGGCCAAGGCCAGATTGACGCGCTGATCCGCGCCAAGCCGCAAGACCGCCGCCAGATTCTTGAAGAAGCCTCTGGCACCGCTGGCCTTCAAGCCCGCCGTCATGAAGCCGAGCTAAAACTCAAGGGCGCGGAGACGAACCTGACCCGCGTGGATGATGTGCTGCGCACGCTCGATACGCAGCTGCGCAGCCTGAAGCAACAGGTCAAACAAGCCTCGCGCTATCGCAATTTGGCGGAGCATATTCGCAAGACGGAAGCCGCGCTTTACCACCTGCGCTGGGTTGAAGCCGAGCAGGAGGCACAGAAGGCAACGGAAACGCTTAAGGTGGCCGAGCGTCACGCGAGCGAGCTGCTCTCCATCGTCACGCAAGGCAACACGGCCCGCGCCACCATCGCCGCCGAGCTGCCCGCGCTGCGCCAAAACGAGGCGACCGCCGCCGCGATTGTGCAAAAGCTGACCCTCGCTCGCGAACAAATCGACGCAGAGGCCAAGCGCACGGAAAGCCAGATTGCGGCGACCCAGAACTTGTTGACTCAAGCGACGAGCGATCAGGCGCGAGAGAAAGCGAACCACAGCGACGGGCTCGCCGCCGTGACGCGCTTGACGGGCGAGCAAGAACACCTCACCACGCAAAACACGCTGATTGACGAAAACCTCCCCACCGTGACACAGACTCTTGATAAAGCCAGCCACGATGTTGAGAGCCTCGACAGAACGCTCACCGACATGATGCGCAGCGTCGCAACGGCGCAGGCCAGCGCACAGTCTCTCGACCGCGAGATGAAAGCCCTCCTCGCGCATCAGGCGACGCTCACACAACGCCGCGCCGATCTGGACGCACAGCGCAACGCCTTGGCTGCCGAGATTGCCCTGCGCCCCGATTTGTCGCTGGCGACCTCGATGGTTGACGCGTGCGAAGCGGAACTCGACAAGCGCAAAGCGCAAGCCGAGCAAGCGAGCACAGCCCGCGAACAGGCGCAGGAAACGCGGGGCGCGGCGCAGGAAACGGCGCAGGAAACGGCCTCTGTCCTCACAAAATTGAAGGCCGAAGCTGCCGCGCTGGAAAGTCTTTTGGCGCACGGGCAAGACGGACACGATCAGGTCATCGACCTTATCACCGTGACTCCCGGACTTGAAAACGCGCTGGCCGTCGCGCTGGGCGAAGCCCTGACCGCCGCGCTTGATCCCGCCGCCGCCATGCATTGGAGGGCCATGGAGCCACTGGCCGCGCCGCCTGCGCTGCCCACAACCGCCACGCCGCTTGCGCAATATGTTCAGGCTCCGCCCGCCCTCGCCCGCTCGCTCTCGCAAGTCGGGATGGTGGACAATAAAGAGCAAGGTGAAGCCGCCGCCGCGCAGCTGGCCTGCGGACAAATCCTCGTCAGCCGTGATGGCTGGGCATGGCGTTGGGACGGTTTTACGCTGACCCCCGAAGCCAAGACCGCCTCGGCCATGCGCTTGCAACAGCGCAACCGTCTGGCCGCGCTGGGCACCGAGATCGAAGCCGCGACGGCCGAAAACGACAAGGCCGAAGCCAACCTTGCCGAAGCGTCGTCCATTGTCGCGCAATGTGACGAGTTGGACCGCGCCACCCGCGCCTCGCTGCAATCCGCTTTTGCCGCGCTGAACGATGCGCGTGACCATTACGCCAAGCAAAAACGCGAGTCCGAAGCCGCCAATACGCGCCTGACGGCCCTTAGCGAAAGCCTCGCGCAGATCGTGGCAGACAGCGACGCGCTACGCGACCGCGCAGCGGCAGTGGAAGCGGAGCGCACAGCCCTGCCCGACATTTCCGCTTTGCAAACCCAAGTCGAAACCTATCGCACCGAGCTTGCGGCGAGGCGCACGGAAAAAGCCGCCAAGCAAAGCGAGCGCGAACGGCTTGTCCGCGAACGGGAGATGAATCAACGCCGCCAGACCGCGATCCGTGACGAGCTGACCGCGTGGCAGAGCCGCATGACCAGCGCGGAAAAGCAAAGCCTTGCCTTGGCGGAGCGCATCGCCACGCTGGGCCAAGAGCTGGATGCTCTTCGCGCCAAGCCCGCGCAGCTTGACAGCCAGCGCGGTGCGCTGCTGACCCAGCTTTCCGAGGCTGAGGCCAAGCGCAGTCAGGCCGCCGATATTCTGATTGCCACCGAACAAAAGCTGAGCGTCACCGAACACCAGTTGAAGCAGGACGAAGCGAAGCTGGGGGCCGCGCGCGAAGAGCGCGTTCGCGCCGAGGGTGCCGTGACGGCAACGCAGGAGCATTTCACCGTGCTGCGCGAGCGCATGATGGAAAAGCTGGACTGCGCGCCCGAAGATTTGCGCGACATCGCCGCCTTTGGCGACGGGCAGAACTTGCCGTCCATCTTCGAGCTGGAGCAAACCTTGGGCCGCTATGTGCGCGAGCGCGATAATATGGGCCCCGTCAACCTCCGCGCCGAAGTCGAGTCCGAGGCCGCGCAGACCGAGATCACCCGCCTTGAACAGGAGAAGAGCGACCTTGTCGCCGCGATTGCCAAGCTGCGGCAAGGGATCGGCCAGCTCAACCGCGAAGCGCGTGAGCGCCTCAACAACGCGTTCTCACAAGTCAATGAGCGTTTCCAAGTTCTTTTCACCAAGCTGTTCGGCGGTGGCCGCGCCTCGCTTGAGCTGATCGAAAACGACGACCCGATGAATGCGGGGCTTGAGATCATCGCCGCGCCACCGGGCAAGAAACAGCAAATCCTCTCTCTGCTTTCGGGCGGTGAGCGGACGCTGACCGCGCTCGCTTTGCTCTTTGCGGTGTTCCAAACGAACCCCTCGCCCATCTGCGTCCTTGACGAGGCCGAGGCCGCTTTGGACGAAAGCAACATTGGCCGCTTTTGCGACCTCGTCTCCGAGATCGGGCGCACGA
>JAQUHK010000037.1 GCA_028683655.1 Alphaproteobacteria bacterium | reverse complement strand
AAAAAGTTGCTCAGTCGTGGTCAGCGTTTAACCGAGCTTTTGAAGCAAAACCAGTATGCGCCGCTGCCGATTGAAGAGCAGGTTGTCTCGATCTATTCCGGCGTGAAGGGCTACCTTGACACCGTCAAGGTCGATGACATCGCCCGTTTCGAGCAAGGCCTCCTCGTCGCCATGCGTGGCCACGGCGCGGAAATCCTCTCCTCGATCCGCAGCGACAAGGCGATCAAGCCGGAAACCGAAGAAAAGCTCAAGAAGTTCATGGAGCACTACCTCCAAGAATTCGCTTAAGCTTTTGCCTCCGGCATGAAACTAAAAAACGCCTCGAGCTAATCCTCGGGGCGTTTTTGTGTCATTGACATAAAGGCCCCAATGGGGCATATTTTGTTTTATGCAGACCATAGCGGAAACAAGATATTTTCTATCCAAGGTCGAGAAAATCCTGACGCCACGCGAGCATGAAAGGATTTTACTCAGTTTGGCTGTCGATCCATATCTTGGTGTATTAATCGAAGGGACGGGTGGCCTGCGCAAAATGCGGGCCGCGCGTGACGGCGCGGGTAAAAGCGGCGGATTTCGTGTGGTCTATTACTATTTTGACGAAACAGTTCCACTGATTTTACTCGATCTCTTTGCCAAGAATGAAAAAACGAATTTAACCAAAGCGGAACGTAATGCGCTTGCCTTGATGGTCGATGACTTGAAAAAGGCATGGAAACGGAGGAGAGCATGACAAAAAAGGTTTTCGATAGCATAGCGGCAGGTCTTCACGATGCTCTTTTGATGGCCCAAGGAAGCAAACGAGCCGGAAAGCTTGTTTCTGTTTCCGTTTTTCCTGCGGATGTCAAGAAAGCGCGGAAGAAAGTCGGTCTGTCCCGTGAAGAGTTTGCCCAAACGTTTGGGCTTAGCGCGGCGACGTTGCGTAAATGGGAAAATGGTGAACGCCAACCAACGGGAGCGGCCCGCGCCTTATTGACAATCATTGCTCGTGAGCCGGAGGCTGTCCTTCGCGCCATCCGCAAATAAGAACTATGAACTCCTTCCTCACCCCTTGGCGGCTTAAATGGTATCCGCGCCTTCTTCTGCTTGCGTTAGCCGTCGGTTTTGCGATTGGCGTGCTGGGCGGGCAGGGCGCGGCGACGCTTTCGGGACGGCTCGGCGGCGACTTTGCCGAATTCTATGCCGCAGGCCGCATGGTGGCGGGCGGGCAGGGGGTTCAGCTTTACGAAGCACAAGCCCAACAAGAAGCCCAGCGTGACCTGCATCCCGATGAAGCGGGAGCCTTTGTTCCTTTCGTCTATCCGCCTTTCTTGGCCGCAATCTATGCGCCCCTGTCTTTCCTGCCCTACCGCTTGGCCTTCATCCTGCACACATTTCTGATGCTCGCCGCTTTGGTCGGAGCCCTCAAGCTTTTCATACAAGCTGGATTGGATCAATCGAACGCAGGGGCAAAAAGTCCGTTATACCAACAAGCGAATGAACGGTCCCCTGCCGTCATTGCGAGGAGGCCTTGGCCGACGAAGCAATCCAGTCCTGCTGCCGGAAAGTTGGGGACTGGATCGCCACGTCGCTGCGCTTCTTGCGATGACGACAGGAGGCTCGTGAGTCACTTCATCGCGCCGTTGCTATCACGTTTTCTTCAAAGAACGCTGTCATGCCAGCGAAGGCTGGCATCCCATTTGTCTTTCTGGGTAAAGGGCCGCCCCCAACTCGACCTGACAAAACCAATCACGCCCGATTTGTTCCTCCTTCTCTTCACCGCCGCGCTTTTATTCTATCCCGTCTTCTGTTCCATTCTGGGCGGTCAAAATACGGCTCTCACGCTCCTGCTGGCCGCGTGGTGGGTCTTTGCGTTGCGACAAGGTCAAGCGTGGCGGGCAGGGGTGCCGCTAGGCCTTCTTCTCTTCAAACCGCAATTCGCCTTGCCCCTTATCGCCCTGTCGTTCCTTGCGGGACGCTGGCGGACCGTTGTCACCGCTCTGGGCCTCGGCATAGTTTTTGCCGGAGTCAGCGGCCTGATTGCTGGCCCCCATTGGCCTCAAGCGTGGTTCGCCTATGCCACTTGGGCTATGCCGCTGGATACGGCTTTGGCTGGCGAGCAGCTTGTTGGCTGGCTAGGTTTTTTCCAGTCCGTGTGGGGTGTTGACGCCATCTGGAGTTTTAGGGCTGGTCTTGTGGCCTCGCTCGCTACAGCTTCTTTTCTTGCCTTCCTCTGGTTTCGTGTCAGTCGCCGCGCCGTCATCCGTCACGCTATCTCTCCCGCTACCTCATACCAAGGGCCCGATGAAAACACCCCTGACGTCATCGCTGAGAGCACAGCGGCGTGGCGATCCAGTCCCCAACTTTCAAGCAGCAGGACTGGATTGCTGCGCTCCTTACGGTTGCTCGTAATGACGAAGGAGGGGGGGCTCGTGAGTCATTTCATCAGTCCATTGCCATCATTCGCCAGCTTTCTATCCACCAGCAAAGCCGCCTCCGTTTTTCCTGACCTGCGCCTCGTTGCCGCAACGCTCGCCGGTCTGGTCCTTCTCTCGCCCCACGCGCTTTTCTATGATGCAGGCCTGCTGCTGCCCGCGCTTTGGCTTTGGCTCCAAGAGCCCGCCCCCAAGGCCCCCCACGCCGTCGCGCTCTTGTGGCTCTGTGGCTTCACCCAGCTCGCCGCCCCCGTGCTAGGTTTCAGCCCCCTGTTTTTCCTGAGCCTGGGTGTGTTCCTCTTTTCCGCTCTGAAAGTCGCCCGCCAACAACTTCCTTCACGTGATCCCCGCTCTGAACACACCTCGCCGTAGGAGTGTCAATAGCACAATCATCCTATCGTGTCAAGAACTATTTGCTTATGAGGGGGTAATTAACCCTTTTTCGAGGCTTTCCGCGCACTGTCCAGATACTGAGCCAAGTAAGCCCCCGTGACGCTGGCCTTGTTAGCCGCGAGCTCTTCAGGGGTGCCCGTGGCGATAATCTGGCCGCCGCCATCGCCGCCTTCGGGGCCGAGGTCGATCAAATAGTCGGCGGTTTTGATAACGTCGAGGTTATGCTCGATCACGATCATGCTGTTGCCCTGATCGACAAGGGCGTGCAGCACCTCAAGCAATTTGCGCACATCGTCGATATGAAGCCCCGTTGTCGGCTCGTCGAGGATATAAAGCGTCTTGCCCGTGGCGCGTCGGGCAAGTTCCTTGGCCAGTTTCACGCGCTGGGCCTCGCCGCCCGACAGGGTGGTGGCCGCTTGCCCGATCTTGATATAGCCAAGGCCGACGCGCTCGAGTGTTTGCAGCTTGTCGCGAATAGACGGCACGGCGGCGAAGAACAGCGCGCCTTCCTCCACCGTCATGTCCAGAACATCGGCGATGGATTTATCCTTATAGGTAATCTCCAGCGTCTCGCGGTTATAGCGTTTGCCGTGACACACATCGCAAGTCACGAACACGTCGGCCAGAAAATGCATCTCGATCTTCGTGACGCCGTCGCCTTCGCAAGCCTCGCACCGTCCGCCTTTGACGTTGAAGGAAAACCGCCCCGCCGCATAGCCTCGCGCTTTGGCTTCGGGCAGCGCGGCAAACCAGTCGCGAATGGGCGTGAACGCGCCAGTATAGGTGGCGGGGTTAGAGCGCGGCGTGCGCCCGATGGGCGATTGGTCAATATCGACAATTTTGTCGATCAGTTCCGCGCCCTTCATCTTGTCGTATTTTCCGGCAGCGTCCCGCGCTTTGTTCAGTTGGCGGGCGAGGGCCTTGTAAAGCGTTTCATTGACCAGCGTGGACTTGCCGCTGCCCGATACGCCTGTCACGCAGGTCATCAGGCCGAGGGGAAACTTGGCGTGGACGTTTTTTAGATTGTTTTCCTGTGCGCCGAACAGCTCCAGCCATTTGCCTTTTTGTGGCTTGCGTCGCTCGGCGGGGATGGGGATCGTCTTGCGTCCTGTCATGTACTGCGCGGTCAGGCTGTCCTTGGATTTGAAAACCTGCGCGGGCGTTCCTGCTGCGACAACATTGCCACCATGAACGCCTGCGCCGATGCCCATGTCGATCAGGTAATCCGCGTTGCGGATCGCGTCTTCGTCATGCTCGACAACCAGCACGGTATTGCCCAGATCACGCAGATGCTTGAGCGTTTCAAGCAGGCGGTCATTGTCGCGTTGGTGCAGCCCGATAGACGGCTCATCCAGCACATACAAAACGCCCGTGAGGCCAGAGCCGATTTGCGAGGCAAGCCGGATGCGCTGGCTCTCGCCGCCCGACAGCGTGCCGCTCGCCCGCGCCAGCGAGAGATAGGAAAGGCCGACATTGTTGAGGAATCCAAGCCGTTCGCGGATTTCTTTGAGGATGCGGCTGGCGATGTCTTTTTGTTTGCGGGTGAGTTTTTTGTCCAGCTTGTCGAACCACGCGCCCGCCTCACGAATGGAAAACGCCGTCACCTCGCTGATATTCAGCTTGTCGATTTTCACGGCCAAAGCCTCGGGGCGCAGGCGCATGCCGCCGCAAGCCTCACAGGGCGTGGAGGATTGAAAGCGCGCCATCTCCTCGCGGATCCAACTGCTCTCCGTCTCACGCCACCGCCGCGCCAGATTGGGGATCACGCCTTCGAACGGCTTGTTGGTTTGATAGGCGCGGCTGCCGTCATCGAATGCGATTTTGATCGGCATATCGCCTGTGCCGTGCAGGATGGCCTCACGGCATTCCTCGGATAATTTATGCCACGGCACATTCAGGCTTTGCTTGTAGTGTTTGACCAGCGCGGAAAGCGTCTGTTGATAAAAAGCGGCAAAAGTCGTGCGCCATGGGGCGAGGGCACCCTCGGCCAGCGACAGGCTTTCGTCGGGCACGATCAACGCAGGATCAAAAGACAGCTTTTCGCCGAGGCCGTCGCAAACGGGACAGGCTCCATGCGGGTTGTTAAAGGAAAACAGGCGCGGCTCGATCTCGTCAATCGTAAAGCCGCTGACGGGACAGGCGAACTTGGCGGAGAAAAGCGTCTGCGCACCCGTTGAGGCATCCTCGGCAAACATCAAACCATCGGCAAGACGCAAACAAGTCTCAATCGAATCGGCGAGGCGGTTGCCCATATCGGGCCGCACAACGAGCCGATCCACGACGACGGCCAAATCATGTTTGACTTTTTTATCAAGCGCGGGGGCGTCTTCAAGGTCATAAACCGTGCCATCAATTTTGATGCGCTGGAAGCCCTGTTTTTGAAGCTCCGCCATCTCCTTGCGATATTCGCCCTTGCGGCCCCGCACGATGGGCGCGAGCAGCAAAAGCTTCGTGCCTTCGGGCATAGCGCGAACGCGATCCACCATTTGCGAGACGGTCTGGCTTTCAATCGGCAGGCCCGTGGCGGGGGAATAGGGCACGCCGCACCGCGCGAAGAGCAGGCGCATGTAATCATAGATTTCCGTCACCGTCCCGACGGTAGAGCGCGGGTTGCGCGAGGTTGTTTTCTGTTCGATAGAAATGGCGGGCGAGAGGCCGTCGATGGAATCCACATCGGGTTTTTGCATCATGTCGAGGAACTGCCGCGCATAGGCCGACAGGCTTTCGACATAGCGACGCTGCCCCTCGGCATAGATCGTGTCAAACGCCAGCGACGACTTGCCCGATCCGCTCAGGCCCGTGATGACGACCAGCTTGCCTTGCGGGATGTCGATGTCGATATTCTTAAGGTTATGTTCGCGCGCCCCGCGCACCTGAATGCTCTTGCTCATGCCTGCGTTATGACTCACGGGATGTGGAAAGACAAGAACAAAGTGAGAACATAAAGAGGTTGCGGAATCGCGGGACTCTGGTATGTTCGGCAGGACATCAGTTTTACTCAACGGAGCATCATCATGGCAGGCAGCGTCAACAAAGTCATCCTCGTCGGCAATCTGGGCAAGGACCCCGAAATCCGCACATTCCAAAACGGCGGGCGCAAGGCGAGTTTTTCCATTGCGACTTCTGAAGGCTGGAAAGATAAGGCTTCGGGCGAGTGGCGCGACAAGACCGAGTGGCACAATATCTCGGTGATGAACGAAAACCTCGTGAAGCTGTGTGAGCGTTACCTCAAGAAGGGCTCTAAGGTTTACATTGAAGGCAAGCTTGAAACCCGCAAGTGGCAGGACAAGGACGGCAATGACCGCTACACGACCGAAATCGTCTTGGGGCCTTTTCGTGGCGAGCTGACCATGCTGGATTCCAAGAATTCCGGTGGTGGCAGCTTCGGCGGCGGATCGGATGCGCCCGTGATGGATCAAGGCGGCTTCGGTGGCGGCTCTATCGGCGGCGGTTCCTCGGCCCCCGACCTCGACGACGACATCCCGTTTTGAGGGGCGGGATATGCCAACTGTTTTGCGTCACAAGGGCTATAGGTTCTATTTTTACAGCCATGAACCCCACGAACCAGCGCATGTCCATATTGATTTGGATATGAAGTCGGCGAAGTTTTGGTTGGAGCCTGTCGCTTTATCGCGCAATGTTGGGTATAATGCCTCAGAGTTGAACGAGCTTTTTCGTCTTGTTCAGTCGTTTCAAGTCCTCTTGAAGGAGCGTTGGTATGAACACTTTGGCCATTAATGTGGATATCCGTATCGCAGCTGTTCATGTGAATGAGGAGCGGTTGACGCTCGACCTGATGGACGGACGCAGTGTCAGTGTGCCGCTTTCATGGTATCCGCGCTTGTTTAATGCAACGGAGGCGCAGCGCGCCAATTGGCAAGTTGCTGGTGGCGGTTATGGCATTCACTGGCCTGACCTTGACGAAGACTTGAGCGCGGAAGGGGTTTTATGTGGCGTCCCCGCGCCAGCGCCAACATCGACGGCGACCTCCCGTTCTGAGGGGTAAGAGGGTGAGGCGTGTGCCCTCTGTGCTTTCCGAGTAAGCGGGAATGCCGCTGTTTTTAGGATGTGATTCGAATTCTTCAAAAGCAAGAGGACCACATGACCTCCTTAATTTTTCAGCCTGTACTGGACCATCCCGATTTGGTGGCCCCGTCTGTTTTGAAGGCCGTGCAAAACTGGGGAGGCAAAACAGCACCTGAAGAAATCAAAGTCGCGGAAATCGACCCAGCACTTTGCGGTGGGAATGATCTTTTTGCCCATTACAATCTTGATCCGCTTGAGGGGGCAAACTGTCTTGTTGTTGAGGCCAAAAGGGGGGAAAGCAAGACCTTGTGCGCCTGCCTCGCCCCTGTCGGATACAAAATGGATTTAGGTGGTGTCTTGCGCAAGCATGTTAATGCTCGCATTGTTTCGATGGCCCCGCTGGATTTTGTTCTCCAAGCCACACAGATGGAACATGGCAGCGTGACACCTGTTGGCCTGCCGTTAGACTGGAGAATCTTTATTGATTCTCATCTCAAGAACTCCCCACGATTAATTGTTGGAGGCGGTTTGAAAAAGTCTAAACTCCAGCTTCCCCTTGAGGCACTTCTAGAGCTTCCTCAAGCCGAAATGCTGGAGGGGCTTGGAAGGAAGCAGGTCTGATTTTTTTCAGGGAGGCTACGCAAAACAAACCAAGTTATGGGTTTGTTTCCAGAGTAGATATCTCCCCCCTGGCGGGGGAGAAAGCAAAATCTTAGGCTTACGAAGTAAGTCTTAGATTTTGCAAGAGAGGGGGTAAGGGGCAGCAGTGTCTTACCCCCCCCCCCTCTCCAGTAAAAACTATGGACTTAGCTTTCGCTAAGCCCAAGTTTTTACGTCCTCTCCCGCTGGGGGAGAGGATGAACAACCCATAGCTTGGGGGAATGATGAACAGGAAAGCCGTACGCAAATGACCGCCTCAAACGCTTTTGACCTTATCATCTGGGATTGCGATGGCTGTTTGATTGACAGCGAGGCGATTGCCAGCGCGGTTGAGGCGCAGGCGGTTTGTCGAGCGGGCTTTCAGATTTCTGTTGAAGATTATATTGACCAGTTTGCAGGGGTCAGCACGAAGACAGCTTTAGCGCGGATCGACTTTCTCTCGGGCTCGTCGGTCAGCCAGCGTTTTTCGGGGGAAGAGGCCCAGCGCGAAACGCTCAAAGCCTTGGCTGACGCGATGCAACCCATTCGTGGGGTGAAAGAAGCCTTGGCGGCTTTGCCGTGCGATCATTGCGTGGCATCGGGAAGCGAGAAATCGCGGCTGGATACCACTTTGGCCCTTGTCGATCTGTTCGACTTTTTCGACGGCCGGATTTTCAGCACCTCGCAAGTGGCACGGGGCAAGCCTGCGCCGGACGTGTTTTTGTTTGCGGCCCAGCAACGGGGCGTTGATCCCTCGCGCTGTCTGGTGATTGAAGACAGCACGCACGGGATCGAGGCGGCGCGGGCGGCAGGCATGAGGGTTTTCGGATTCGTCGGGGCCAGCCACGTCACGCCCCGCTGGCGTCAGCGCATCGAAGCGATAGAGCCCGACGCCATCTTTGACAATATGGCGCAATTGCCGAAGCTTGTCGCGTCATGGAGTAGGGCCGAATGACTCACGCCGACTTTATTCATCTGCGCGTGCATTCGGCTTATTCGCTGGCCGAAGGCGGGATCAAGGTTGTCGAAGGCAAGGGCAAGGTGCCGCGCAAGGACCTCATCAAGCTTTGCCTGCAAAACGATATGCCTGCCGTCGCGCTGACCGACAAGGGCAATTTGTTCGGTGCGCTTGAGTTTGCGCTGGCGGCGCGGGATGCGGGGGTGCAGCCTGTGATCGGCTGTCAAGTCGCGCTGATCCGTCCTGAACAACTGCAAAACGGCAAGATTCCGGCGCGGCGCGATCTGTATGACCAGCTTGTCTTGCTGGTGCAAAACGAGCTTGGCTATCGCAACCTGTCGGCTCTTGTGACGCAGTCTTTCGTCGTGACGGACCGGCCCGATCCCTATGTGACCTATGAAGAGCTGGCGCGTTATGCGGGCGGGCTGATCGCGCTGACGGGTGGGGTGGATGGCCCCATCGGGCGGCTTTTGGCGGAAGGGCAGGGGCCAGCGGCGCAGGCGCGGCTTTTGCAACTGCGCGAGCTTTTTTATGGCCGCCTTTATATGGAAATCGGGCGGCACCATGGTGGTGCGGTCGGGGTGGCCGAGCAAAAGATCGAAGCGGCGCAGATTGAGCTTGCCTATGCGCATGACATTCCGCTTGTCGCGACGAACGATGTGCATTTCGGCGCGGAAGATATGTATGAGGCGCACGACGCGCTTTTGTGTATTGCCGACAAAGTGGTGCTAGCGCAAACCGAGCGTCGCCGCTTGACCCCCGATCACCGTTTCAAATCCGCCGCCGAAATGCGCGCGCTGTTTGCCGATATTCCCGAAGCCTGCGACAATACGTTGGTGATTGCGCAGCGTTGCGCCTTTATGCCAGAGCCGCGTCGCCCGATCCTGCCGCCTTTCCCGATGGCGGAAGGACGGACGGAGGTGGAGGAGCTGTGTGCCCAAGCACGGGAAGGGCTCGTTCGCCGCCTTGATGCGGCGGGCATTACGGATCGTAAGCCGTATGAAGAGCGGCTTGCCTATGAGCTCGACGTCATCATCAAGATGGGCTTTCCGGGATATTTTCTGATCGTCTCGGACTTTATCAAATGGTCGAAGAACAACAAGGTTCCCGTGGGTCCGGGGCGCGGTTCGGGCGCGGGCTCAGTCGTTGCGTGGTGCTTGCTGATTACCGATCTTGATCCGCTACGTTTCGGGTTGCTGTTTGAGCGTTTCCTCAATCCCGAGCGCGTCTCCATGCCTGACTTCGACGTCGATTTCTGTCAGGAGCGGCGTGAGCTTGTCATCCAGTATGTGCAGGAAAAATACGGCGCGGATCGCGTGGCCCAGATTATCACTTACGGCAAACTGCAAGCCCGCGCGGCCCTGCGCGACGTGGGGCGCGTGCTGGGCATGCCCTATGGCTATGTCGATAAAATCTGTAAACTCGTGCCCAACAATCCGGCTAATCCTATCACGCTCTCGCAAGCTTTGGAGATGGAGCCCCAGCTTGAGCAACTACGCACCGATGATCCGACCGTCGCGCAATTGATGGATATTGCGCTGAAGCTGGAAGGACTCTATCGCAACGCCTCCACACACGCGGCGGGCGTGGTGATTGGCGACAGGCCGCTCGTTGATCTTGTGCCGCTGTATCGCGACCCCGACTCCCAGCTTCCCGCTACGCAGTTCAACATGAAGATGGTTGAGACGGCGGGCCTCGTGAAGTTCGACTTTTTAGGCCTCAAGACGCTCGACGTTCTGCAAAACGCCGTCGATCTGATTGCCGAGCGCGGCGAGAACGTCGATCTCGCGCATATCCCGCTGGACGACAAGAAAAGCTATGAGCTTCTCGCGCGCGGTGACACGACGGGCGTGTTCCAGCTTGAAAGTTCGGGGATGCGCGATGTGCTGCGCCGCCTTCGGCCCAACCGGTTTGAAGACATCATTGCCCTTGTCGCGCTGTACCGTCCGGGCCCGATGGATAACATCCCGCGCTATATCCGCTGTAAGAATGGCGAGGAAGCACCGGACTATCTGCACCCGCTGCTTGAGCCGATCCTGACCGATACGTTTGGTATCATGATCTATCAGGAGCAGGTGATGCAGTCCGCCCAGTTTCTGGCGGGCTACAGCCTCGGCGGCGCGGACTTGCTGCGCCGCGCGATGGGTAAGAAAAAGCCGGAGGAAATGGCCGCCCAGCGCGCCAACTTTATTGCCGGAGCCGTCAAGAACAGCGTCGATGAAAATCAGGCGGGCTTGATCTTTGACCAGATAGACAAGTTCGCGGGCTATGGCTTCAACAAATCCCACGCGGCGGCCTATGCGCTGATCGCCTATCAAACCGCGTGGCTGAAGGCCAACTATCCGGTCGAGTTCTTTTCTGGCGCGATGAACTTCGAAATGAACGACACGGACAAGCTGGGCATGTACCGTCAGGAGCTGGCGCGTCACGGTATCGCGCTTTTGCAGCCCGACATCAACAAATCCTTCCCGACCTTTATGCCAGAGATTCAAGAAAATGGGCGCGGCGCGATCCGCTATGCGCTCGCGGCGATCAAGGGCGTGGGCGCGGCGGCGATGCAGTCGCTGGTTGCGACGCGGCAGGCGGGCGGGCCGTTTAAAGACCTGTTTGATTTGGCCGAGCGCATCGACGCCCGCGTCATCAATCGCAAGCAGATGGAAGGGCTGGCGATGGCGGGCGCGTTTGACAGCTTGTGCAAAAGCCGCGCACAGGTGATGGCCGCGATTGATATCCTTCTTAAGCACAGCCACGCGCTCGCCAATGAAAAAGCCAGCGGACAGGCCAGCATTTTCGGCACGATGGATATCGCACCGCGCCCCGCCTTGCCACAAGCCAAGGCGTGGGATGAGTTGACCCGCCTTCAAAAAGAGTTTCAGTCGCTCGGCTTTTATCTCTCGGCGCATCCGCTCGACAATTACAAAGCCTTGCTGGATCGCCTTGGCGTGGTGAGCTCGGCCAGCGTTCCTGCGCGGCGACTGGCGGGTGGGTCCAGCCGCTATAAACTGGCGGGCATCGTCATGGCGCGGCAGGAGCGCACCTCCAAGTCGGGCAACCGCTTCGCTTTCGTCTCGGCCAGCGATGCGACGGGATCGTTCGAAGTCACGGTGTTTTCCGATCTTCTGGCCTCAACGCGCGAGATTCTGGAAGGCGGGCAGGCGGTCTTGATCGAAGTGGACGCGCAAGGCGGCGTTAAGCCCGCCGACGGCGATGGCGCGGCCAGCGACCTGCGCTATATCGCCCGCAGTTTCGAACGCCTCTCTGACGTTGCCGCCCGCATGGCCAAGGGCGTGAAGATCAACCTGTATGACGGCGCGGTCGTCCCCGATATTCAAAAAGTCCTTTCTACGGCCACGGCAGGACGCGGCAAAATCATGCTGGCCCTCGACCTCGACGACGAAATCGCCGAAGTCGAACTCCAAGGCGCGTTCCTTCTCTCTGACGAACTCAAAGCCTCCTTGCGCCAAATCGGCCACGGCCTTGAGGTGCAGGAGTGGTAGGCCCTTCGTCACCCCGCACTTGATGCGGGGTCCAGCGAGGCCTTGGGTTGAATCCCAAACCTGAGACGCCTGTGTCGAAGCGTGGCTGGGTCCCGCATCAGGTGCGGGAAGACGAGGTTTGGGGTTGCTCATGGCTTGAGTTGGGCTAAACTCAATCACCTGTTTTCAGAAAAGAGGCTTCTCATGCTCAAATACCTTGCCGCTGTTTTCCTGTTCCTTCTGTTGCCTTTTCATGCGATGGCGCAGGATAAGGTGTTGGACCGGATTGTCGCGAAGGGCGAGATTAATTGCGGGGTCTATGTGCTGGGGACGGTTTTTTCTTATGACACTTCGGGCAAGCCGAAAGGCTTTACCGTCGATTTGATGGATCAGGTTTCTTTGCGGACGGGCCTGAAAATCAAATATACCGAGATTTCCAGTTTTGCGACATTGCGGCAGGATATGGAGACGGGCAAGTTTGACATGATCTGCGCCCCCGTTCTGTTTTTCCCGTCCACAGCGATGAAGTTCTTGCCGGGCAACTACATCGCTCGCGACGAGATCAATATCTATGCCGATGCGTCGATTGATACGTCGAAGATCACGAAGGTCGAGGATTTGAATGCGCCTTCTGCTCGTTTTGTCGGAATGGATGGCGAGCTTGGCGGGATTTATGTGCCGAAGCTTTTCCCCAAGGCTAAGCTCACGATGCTGCCGCAGGGCGTGACCCCAGCCCAGATGTTCTTGGAGCTTCAGACCAAGAAGGCCGATTACATCCTTCTCTCGCGAGTGGCGGCGCAAGCCTATGGGAAAGACAATCCCAACAAGATCAAATTGGTTCAAAAGCTGTCCGCGCTTTATCCCTCAATCCGCTTTTTCTATCCCGCCGACAGTTTTCAATTGAAAGCCAATGTCGATGCCGTCTTGGACGAGGTAGAGCGGGAAGGGATCATGCAGGGCCTTCTCAAGAAACACGATCTTCTCTTCTGAAACCAAAAACCCCGCCGGAGAGCTGTTACGGAAGGGGGTGTTGCAGGTTCTGGTTTTGGCTGCACCGTGCACGGGCGTTTTGTCCGACCATGTTGGCAATGAAAAGCTTTTTCATGACAATGGGGGTGAGGGTGGCATTCCCTTGGTTGAACCAGAAAGAGGTGTTTTGCGCTGTGCTGAGGAAGGCTTTGGCTTCAGCGCATTCCCCGTGAGAAGCAGCCGCTCCAGCCTGATGGAAAAGGGACAGAACTGTGTTGATCCGGATAAGCCCATCAAATTCATGAGACGGCAGGTCGGCATATTTCAAGATGTCGATCTTGGCGTTATGAGGAAGGGTGGGCAGGGGATCCGATGCCGACGCCACGTCTTTTGACGTGCAGCCTAAAATGCCGGAACAAAAAGCTGCAAGAACAAAAGGTAAAGCGCGTTTCTTCATATGGTGTTGGTCTTTCTGTAGTCCAACAAGGAGCCGCATAAAGCGGCTCCTTGGGGTAGAGATGATTTGGCTATTAAACGACCAAGTTAGAAACTTAAGGTGCGTTGCTCCTGTACTCTTTGTTTAGCAGCGTCTTCAACTTCATCTCTGCAAGGGGAGTAGAGCATGGACCCAATTCCATTTATAACAGAAGGAATAACTGTGTGGATCGCATCATTAAGCGTGGCATCGCCATTGTTGATGTGGACTTCTTTAGAGTCTATTTCATCAAGAAGGTCGATTGCTTTCGTGCAGTGCCCTTCTTGAGCGGCCTTGGCGGCTTCTGCGGCTTTGTGATAGATAAAATTCAGATCCTTTGCGACCTGTTGTTGTTCGCCGGGATAGTTTGCTGGGGTCAACGGGCCCTTATAGTCGCGTGCAAAAAGAGGGGATGTAATCGCTGTAAAAGCAAGGGCAAGGGCGGTTGACTTAAAAAACTTCATTATGTGTCTCCGTTGGAAAGTAAGGTTGCTGTGGGGGCAATATACCCATGAAAACGCCGCACAGGAACACTTTTAATAGTTTCTCCTGAAAAAACGCACGCTTTCCCCTTGCGTTAACCATGCGAAACGGCTACAACGCCTGCAAGCTGAGGGCCGTGGTGGCCGTTGGCTTATTGAGTAAAACGCACATGCGTCTGGCTGGTCGGGGAGACATCCCGCACCCGCCGTCCGGTGTTCCTTCGGGGAACGCATCGGCGCATGGAGGCTTAACCGGAAAAAAGGAAGATATCATGGCTCTCCCCGTCGTGTCGTTGCGACAATTGTTTGAAGCTGGCGTCCATTTCGGACACAAAACGCGCAGCTGGAACCCCAAAATGCAATCCTATATCTTTGGTGTGCGCAATGGCGTTCACATCATGGATTTGGAACAATCCGTCCCGATGATGCAGCGCGCGCTGGAACAGCTGCGCAACACCGCTGCTTCGGGTGGCCGTATCCTGTTTGTTGGCACCAAGCGTCAGGCTCAGGAAAAGGTTGCCGAAACCGCCAAGCGCTGCGGCCAGTATTATGTGAACCACCGTTGGCTGGGCGGCATGCTCACCAACTGGAAGACAATTTCTCTTTCGATCAAGCGTTTGCGCGAACTGGATGAGAAGCTGGATCAGCATGCGGCGAAGTTCACCAAGAAAGAAACGCTGGACATGACGCGTGATCGCGACAAGCTGGAACGCGCTTTGGGTGGCATCAAGGATATGGGCGGCGTTCCCGACGTTCTGTTCGTGATCGACACCTGCAAAGAAGATTTGGCGATTTTGGAAGCCGTGAAGCTCGGCATCCCCGTCATTGCCGTGATCGACAGCAACTCCGATCCCACCCACATCACGTTCCCCTTCCCAGGTAACGATGACGCTTCGCGTGCCATTGAGCTTTATTGCGACATGGCGGCTGCGGCGGTTCTTGACGGCATTCAGGCCGAGGCGATTGCCAGCGGCACCGATGTCGGCGCGGCGGTCGAAGTTCCTGCCAGCGAGACGGCTGTTTAATTTAAGGGAGCATTTGGCATTTAGCATTTGGCATTTAGGAGGGGCTTTTCTTCTAAATGCTAAATGCGACATGCTAAATGCTTCTTTGTGCAACAATCTCTTACATGAAGGAGTTCCCAATGGCTGACATCACGGCACAGATGGTGAAGGATTTGCGCGAGGCGACAAGCGCGGGCATGATGGATTGCAAAAAGGCTTTGACCGAAACGAACGGCGATATGGAAGCCGCGATTGACTGGCTGCGTAAAAAGGGCCTGTCGGCGGCGGCCAAGAAGTCGGGCCGTGTGGCCGCTGAAGGCCTTATCGCGGTGGCGGCGGAAGGCACCAAAGCGGTTGCCGTTGAAGTCAATGCCGAAACGGATTTTGTTGCCCGTAATGATTCTTTCCAGACCTTTGCCAAGAGCGCGGCTTGCGTCGCTTTGGCTGGTGCTTCGGACATTGAAGACCTCAAGATCAAGGCCTATCCCGAAACAGGTCGCACGGTTCAAGAAGAGCTGACCCAGATCATTGCCACGGTTGGCGAGAACATGAACCTGCGCCGCATGGCCAGCCTCTCGGTGTCGAGCGGTGTCGTTGCTTCCTATGTCCACAACGCGATTGCCCCGAACCTCGGCAAGATTGGCGTACTGGTCGCCTTGGAATCCACGGCTGATGCGGACAAGCTGATGGCGTTGGGCAAACAGCTGGCGATGCATGTCGCCGCCGCGCGTCCCGAGGCTTTGACGATTGCCGATGTTGATACAACGGCTTTGGACCGTGAGCGCAACGTTCTGTCCGATCAGGCCCGCGCCAGCGGCAAGCCCGAAGAGATCATTGCCAAGATGGTCGAAGGCCGCCTGCGCAAATACTATGAAGAAGTCGTGTTCTTGGAGCAGGTCTATGTCGTCGATGGCGAAACGCGCATCAAGGACGTCGTGGCCAAGGCCGCCAAGGATTTCGGCACCGACGTCAAGCTGGCAGGCTTTGTCCGCTTCCAGCTGGGCGAAGGCATTGAAAAAGCCGAGTGCGATTTCGCCGCCGAAGTTGCTTCGATGGCGGGGTAAGGATTGTGTAAAGGGAAACGAAAAGGCCGGTTTATCCGGCCTTTTCTTTGGGGAAGGGTAAAGGGAGATCGGGGGTCGACATTCAGGGGGCGGGGGAAAGAAGGTAGGCCCTCCCCGAATGCCGATCCCTGACCCCCGACCCCCGACCCCACCCTTGCGCCCGCTCGCCGGAAATCGTACAGTCTGGGCGGATTTTGAAGAAAGGACAATCTATGTCGGAATGTGAGTGCAAGGGGCATGAAAAGCCCAAGGGTGAGCCCGCTTACAAGCGCGTGCTTTTGAAACTGTCGGGCGAGGCCCTGATGGGGGAGCGCGATTACGGGCTTGATCCCGAAACGGTCAATCGTGTGGCGTTGGAAATCAAATCCGTTATCGAAGAGGGCGTAGAGGTTTGCGCCGTGATCGGCGGCGGGAATATCTTTCGCGGCGTGTCGGGCTCAGCGCGCGGGATGGACCGCGCGACGGCGGATTATATGGGCATGCTTGCCACCGTCATCAACGCGTTGGCCATGCAAAATGCGCTTGAGGCCATCGGCGTAAAGACTCGCGTGCAGTCGGCCATTCCCATGGCGGCGGTCAGCGAGCCTTACATTCGCCGCCGCGCGATCCGCCATATGGAAAAGGGTCGCGTCGTGATCTTTGCGGCGGGGACGGGCAACCCGTTCTTCACTACCGACTCGGCGGCGGCGTTGCGCGCTTCGGAAATGCAGTGCGATGCGCTGCTTAAAGCCACCAAAGTGGACGGCGTCTATACCGCCGATCCCGTCAAGCATCCCGATGCCACGCGCTATGACCGCCTGACCTATATGGACGTGCTGGCGCAGGATTTGCAGGTGATGGATACCTCTGCTATTTCTTTGGCGCGGCAGAGCAACATTCCTATTCTGGTGTTCTCGATCTTCGCGCATGGGGCTTTTGCCGATGTCGTGATGGGCAAGGGACGTTTCACGATTATCTCGGATTAAGGGAGCAGGGCATGGACTTGGACAAGATTAAACAGCGCATGGACGGCGCGATCGACGCGTTGCACCGCGAGTTTGGCGGGCTTCGTACGGGCCGCGCTTCGAACACGATGCTGGACCCGATTCAGGTCGAGGCCTATGGCAGCGCGATGCCGCTCAATCAGGTGGCGACTGTCAATGTGCCAGAGCCGCGCATGCTGACCGTCACCGTCTGGGACAAGGGGATGGTCAAGGCTGTGGAGAAGGCGATTCGCGAATCGGACCTTGGCCTCAATCCCCAGCCGGAAGGCAATGTTATCCGTGTGCCGGTGCCGGGCCTCTCGCAAGAACGCCGCCTTGAGCTGGTGAAGGTTGCCGGAAAATACACTGAATCCGCCCGTGTGGCCGCCCGCAACGTGCGCCGCGACGCGATGGACGAGATCAAGAAGGAACAGAAGAACGGTGATATTTCCGAGGACGAGCTGAAAACGCTCTCCGAGAAAATCCAGAAACTGACCGACGAGACGATCAAGAAAATGGACGACTCGCTCGCCCATAAGGAAAAGGAAATCACGACGGTTTAACTTTATCACGTCATCGCGAGGGGCGTAGACCCGTGGCGATCCAGACCTGAA
>JAQUHK010000161.1 GCA_028683655.1 Alphaproteobacteria bacterium | reverse complement strand
ACATCGATTACGACTACGACACCATCGATACAGAGGTGACGACTGAAACCGAGATCCCGGGCACCATCGCAGCCTTACCGATAGATACATTGGGTGAAACCACCAAGGCGCCGCGCACCAGGACGGAATCCTACGTGGTGCAGGATAATGATACGATCAGCGACATCGCCCGTAGGTTCGGGGTCAATGTGGGCACTATCCTGTGGAATAATAATTTGGGCGAAAAGAGTTTCATCCGCCCGGGCGACACGCTGAAGATCCCGCCGGTCTCGGGGATACTCGTGACCATCAAGTCGGGCGATACTTTAAGCTCCATTGCGAGCAAGTACGACGGCAGCTTGGAGGAAATCAAGAGCTTCAACAATTTAGGAGATGAGAAGTTGGCTTTGGGCTCAGAGATCATGGTGCCGGGCGGACGTCCGCCGGAGATCGAACAGACGCGCGCGCAAATCGCTTCGCGCAGCGAACCCAAATCATCGGCCGCGATCTCCAAGCTGACAGCTCCGCGGCCAGTGCCGAAACCAGCAGACTTGGACACCAAGGATACGCCCAAGACCAAGCTACTTTGGCCGACGCCGGGACACGTCATTACCCAATACTACGGCTGGAAACACATCGGTCTGGATATCGATGGAGACTTCACCTCACCGCTGTATGCTTCGGCGGATGGCGTAGTAGAAACAGCTGGTTGGAGCAACGTAGGCTATGGTTTGATGGTGTTCGTCAACCACCAGAACGGACTTAAGACGCGCTACGCTCATGCTTCCAAACTGTTCGTGAAGGCGGGAGATACGGTGAAGCGCGGACAAGTCATCGCCATGATGGGTACGACCGGCAAATCGACCGGAACCCACATCCATTACGAAGTCTACGTCAATGGAAAGCGCGTCAATCCTCTGTCCTACATCAAATAAGAACGAAAACGGACCCTGTTGGGTCCGTTTTTTGTTAATCCAGTAAGAAGATTATCGCAGTTCTTGGGGTGCGAAGAATTACAGTCTTTATGCCTGTAACGGTTGACATTCGGGCTAAATATAGTTAATGTCTGGCGACTGTTAGCTTATCAATTCTTATGTCCGCAAACATCACACACTTACCCAAATCGCGCGTCGAACTGAAGTTCACCGTTACTCCGGAAGAGGCCAAGCCGTACCTGGAACAAGCCGCTACCGATATCTCAACCGCTCGCCCCATCAAAGGCTTCCGCCCAGGCAAAGCTGGGTATGATGATGTGGTGCGCGAATACGGAGAAATGTTGATTTGGGAAACCGCTTTGGAACGCATCGTGCGCGCCAAGTACGTCAAGACGGTCTTGGATGAGGATTTGGAGACGATCGGATCGCCGGAAATCAGCGTCGAAAAAATCGTGCCAAACCAAGACCTACAATTCACAGTGACAGCTTCTTTGATGCCGAAGGTGGTGAACATGACCGATTACACCCAGCCTTTGGTGGAGCGGAAGAATCGGGAGATTAAGGATGAGGAAGTCGAAACGGCTTTGAAGGATCTGCAGAAGATGCGCCGCAAGGAAACGGTGGTAGATGAAGCTGCGGGAGCGGAAGACTTGGCCTTGATTGACCTTGAAATCAAACAAGATGGCGTGGTGGTGGAAGGCGGTACTTCGAAGGATTACAAAGTCTATTTGGGAGAAGAACACTACATTCCGGGTTTCTCGAAAGAGCTTCTGGGAGCCAAAAAGGGTGAGGAGAGAAATTTTGAGCTAACTTTCCCGAAGGACCATTACAACAAGCAGTTGGCGGGTAAGAAATTGTCTTTCTCTGCGAAAATCAAGGATGTGTTCAAGTTGGAATTGCCAGCCTTGGATGACGAGTTCGCCAAGACTTTGGGTTTTGAGGATATCGAGAAATTGCGGACCCAGTTGAAAGAAAATCTGCAAAGCGAGGCCAACCAGAAAGCGGAAGAGGCTTCAGAAATTGAGATGTTGGAGAAACTGGTAAAAGGTTCGAAGTTCAGCGAAATCCCGGAGCTGTTGGTCAATCAAGAGGTGCGCCGCATGTTGCAAGAAATGGAGACCGCGGTGGATGAACGCGGTATGAACATGAACGACTACCTGGCGAGCCTGAAAAAGACGCGCGACCAATTGATGTTGGATATGGTGCCGCAAGCCATCCAGCGCATCCAGACTTCGGTGTTGATCAAGGAAATCGCGAAGGCTGAGAAGTGCACAGTTGAAGATAAAGATGTGGATGAGGAAATCGATCGCATCCTGGCCTACACCCAGAAAGACGACAAGGAATCACGGGACCAGATCTTGTCGCCGGAGTATCGGGAATACGTGGCGAGCCATATGAAGAACCGCAAGACTCTGGAATTGCTCAAAAACAAAACCATCAAGCCGTCCGCCTAAGCGGGCGGTTTTGTCTTATGCGTATCGGAGCACATGTTTCCGCAGCCGGCGGAGTGCAGAATGCGCCGGCAAATGCCGCAGCGTTGGGCTGCGAGACCTTCCAATTCTTTACCCGTTCGCCGCAGGGCGGGAAGGCGCCAAAAATCACATCTGAAATCAGAGAGGCTTTCTTGGAGGCGGCACGGACCAATAATTTTGAGTCTTGGGTAGTGCACGCACCGTATTACATCAATTTTGCTTCAGAGCGCGAGCTGATTCGTGCGGCTTCAACTCGGATTATCCGCGAAGAATTGGAGCGCGCCTCACAACTCGAGGCTAAATTCATGATGTTCCATCCGGGCAGTGCGCGTGAAGTCGGTTTGGAACAGGCGATGTTGTATTGTATTTTTGGGATAGAGAACGCGTTGAAGGGATATACCGGAAGTACCGTTCCGTTGATTGAAATATCAGCTGGAGCAGGTGAAGTCATTGGGGACACGTTCGAAGAGTTGGATGAATTGCTGAAAGGGATTGAAGATTCTCGCCTCGGAATCTGTTTGGACACGGCCCATATGTTCGCCTCGGGATATGACATGAGGAAACCGGAGGTCTTGAATAAGACTTTGGATGAGTTGGATGAGAAGTTGGGTTTGAAAAAAGTCCGCATGATCCACTGCAACGACTCGAAGATCGGGCTGGGTGGGAAGCGCGACATGCATGAACATATCGGCAAAGGTAAAATCGGCAGCCTAGGCTTCAAGTCACTCGTGACTAATCCGCGGCTCAAGCAGCTAGACCTTTACTGCGAAACGAAACCAGATGGAGTGAAGAAAGATGTGGCGCTACTAAAGAAGATGCGCGACAAGGGGTAGAAAAGCCCGGGCAAGACCCGGGTTTTTTATCATGCTAAGCTAAGCGAGATATGGCAAAAATCTCAGTCCGCCTCATCCCCAACGCTTCGCGCTCCGAAATCGCCGGACAAGAAGGAAGCGTGTGGAAAATCAGACTCGCGGCGCCGCCGGTAGATGGCAAGGCTAATGCTGCGCTCATCGAATTCCTGGCAAAAATTTTGGACCTGCCTAAGAGCTCGATCGAGATCATCAAGGGCCAGACTTCGAAACAAAAAACCCTGGAAATTCCAGGGAGCTTGGCGGATATCCAGGCGACTTTGGGGCAACAACTTACTTAAGCGGGTCTTCGCCGCCGACAGACCAGGGATTGCAGCGCAAAATCCTTTTGAGGGTGAGCCAAGAACCGCGAATTATCCCGTATTTACCCACAGCTTGATAACCATATTCGGAACAGGTGGGGTGGAAACGGCAGACTGGGTAGGGATAAAAACGGGCCAAGGGTCCGTGATCAAGAGACAGGGTATGTTGGTAGGCGACAATCAGGAGTTGACCTAGCCGTTTGGGCAAATTCAAGATGTTCATCAGGTTGTCTTTTTGGGGCGGGACATCTTTTCTGAATTCTTCCGGGCGCGGGAAGAGGGTTTAGGCGGCTGGAGCAGGGCTTCAGGGATTTTTGAGAGGAGTCTGGTCACCTCGGCGAGGAGTTTGGGGTATTCGGCGGTCTTGGACTCGGGTTTCAGGACGAACAGAACCTGGGTCTCGGGCGGGATCTGGTTCCAGAGAGTAGCGACTGCTTCGCGCATGCGGCGTTTGGCCAAGTTACGATCAACAGAAAGTTTGAAAACCTTGGTCGAGGTGATGAAAGCAGCCTTGGAGGCCTCGCCGGGTGTCTTACGGACACGCAGGGTGGCGTAGGGACCAAAAATAGAGCGACCTTG
>JAQUHK010000160.1 GCA_028683655.1 Alphaproteobacteria bacterium | reverse complement strand
TCCACGGCCTGACCGATACACTCACCGGAGTAGAGGTCGGACACATCATGGACCCGAAGAAGGTTACGTACCTGAAGGGAGCCACCGGGAATTGGCAGCAGGGATTGGCCTTGTTGACGATAGACGGAAAGCACACAACCCCCACTCTGATCCCCGTTTCCGAGGGAAAGATGACAATTGACGGAAAGGTCTACAAGGTCTAATGCAGGAACTGTACGAACTCATCAACGAGCAGGTGGCCCGAGAGGCCCGCCGAGCTCAGGCTCGCTGGAACAACCTCCTCCCCTCTGACGATATCGAGCAGGAGATCTGGCTGTTCCTGATGGAGAACCCCAGCGCCCAGCGGTACCTGCTGGAAGGCAACCAGGCCGAGATCGCAAAGGCTCTGATGACCAGGGCAGATATCATCTGCTCCAGGGAGCGCCTGAGCTACGACCACTTCTCCGGGAACTTCCACTACACCACGGATGAGGTCCGGGATCTTCTGGAAGATTTCACGCAGGATCGAGTGGATCTGGACGCGAGTATGGTGGATCTGGACCTGGCAATGGCTGACCTGGAGGGGGAGGATTCCGAGTACTACTTCATCCTCCACGAGGCTTACGTAGCCGGTGTAGAGCCCGAGCATCGTAAATCCAAGACCCGAGCCGTGGATAAACTCACCACGATTATGAACCGTAAGCGATCCCAGCGCGAACTGGATCGCCACGAAGGACCGGGCACCAAGCCCAAGATTGTTATGGAGGACTACTAGAATGCCACTGTACGAGTACCGAGTTAAGAACGGTCACCCCGAATCCCCACGCAATATCGGGGGCCCGGTGATCACCGTCCAGGAGGACGGTAAGATTTTCTTCGGAGCATCCGATGACACGGACCCCGGATACCTCCTCTCTGTGGATGAGGCTGCTGGGGTTACCGTCGCTCTCCACGGAGCGATGGACTACCACCGACGCAACTTTGAGACCGACCCCTACGCTAAGGAGCCCTTCTAATGACCGACTTTGACCCGTTCGCAGACGTTCCGGCAGACGACACTGCCGAAGCCGTTACCACCCCCACTGATATTGACCCCAAGGAGAACAAGAACAACATGACCACCTCTAACGATTCCCAGAACAGCCTCACCGTCACCCTGAAGGGTGGCTCCGGCTTCGACGCTCCGTGGATCGTGATCCACGCCGGTACCCCGCAGGATGCTATCGACACTCTGAACACCGACTCCATGAAGCAGCTCACCGAGCTCACCCAGAAGGTTGCGGGTAAGTTCGCGGGTTCGGGCCCGGCCAAGTCTGCTCCGGCACAGAACTCCAACGGTCAGCCGCAGGGTGCCCAGCAGGCACCGGCTGGTGCCCCGGATTGCCCGCCCGGTTGGACCTTCCGCTCTGGTGTTTCCAAGGCTTCGGGCAAGCCGTACAAGGGCTTCTTCCCTCCGCGCGGCGACGACTCCAAGCCGATCTTCTTCCAGTAAGTAGCGGTTCCTTGGCGCTGGTCGTGAGATTTACCGCCGAGTCCGAGAGGAGTAGCAGTGCCCCACCCATTCATTGAGAAGCACCCGATCCCCTGGTCGATCGCTCGTGAACATTGCGAGGACTGGGACAGAGACAGAGACAGGATTACGGATGCCAACGGGCATCCGGTAGTGACCTCAGCCGACGCATCGGGATACCAGTCCTGGTTCGAGGGCGATATGGACAGTTTCATCGATTTCATCAACAGCTTAGAGGAGAACAAGTAAATGAATCACCCCATCGACAACGTTGCATCGTTCATGGACCTCGGAGGCCAGTACTTCCCCAACGACACCGACCGGGATATCAGCAAGGGCGATATCCGCAAGTTCGTAGATCGCATCGATGAAGAGGTCGAGGAGACCTTCGAGGCGACCTTCGCCCATGAAGAGATTGAGTTCGCTGAGGTTCTGGACGGAGCTATCGACACCGCCTACGTCGCTATGACCCTGGCTATTCGACTGGTCGGACCCCTCAAGGCCCGCAAGGCGTGGGACGCTGTTGTGGACGCGAACCTGGCAAAGGTGGACGGTCGCTACGGTGACCCGATCCTCAACCCGAAGACGGGGAAGATCGGTAAGCCCGAAGGCTGGACCGCCCCGGATATCGAGGCGATTATCAATGCCTAGATCGTTTATGATCCAGGAGCGCACCGAGGGGGTTGAACGGTGGATTCCGGTCAACGGACACCTGTACCCAAGCTTCGACAAACTACTCGACTACGCAGACCGCAGAGTCCGGGTTGAAGGAGTGACCGAGGTCCGTATAATAGAACTTGACCACACCGACCCCCGGGTCGTACAAACTATCGCAAAGGAGCACAAGTGACCTACGAAGCCATTAACTGGAACCGTATCGAAGACAGCCTGGACAAGACGGTCTGGGATCGACTGACTGCCAACTTCTGGCTCCCGGAGAAGGTTCCGGTGAGCAACGACCTCCAGAGCTGGAGCAAGATGCCGGAGGATCAGCGGGAACTGATCCGCAAGGTGTTCGCGTCCCTGACCCTGCTGGACACTCTCCAGGGCAGCGTGGGAATGCCGGCGCTTATGCAACACGCCCAGACTCCTCACGAGGAGGCTGTCCTGGCGAACATCTCGTTCATGGAGCACGTTCACGCTAAGAGCTACTCCACGATCTTCTCTACCCTGTGCTCTACCGAGGAGATTGACCAGTTGTTCCGGTGGGCAGCAACGGAGCCCCTGATCCAGGCTACCGCTGAGGACTTCCAGAATGAATACAATCATGGATCTCCGGCGAGTAAGTACGCCACCAGCGTGTTCTCCGAGTCGTTCCTGTTCTACACCGGGTTCTACGCCCCGCTGCGAATGGCTGCGGAGGGTAAGCTGACGAACACGGCGGATATCATCCGCCTGATCCTCCGGGACGAAGGGGTACACGGCTTCTACGTCGGAGCCAAGTTCCAGCAGCTGCGGAAGCATGAGCCGGACCTGACCGACGATTTTTTGATCACGGGGCTCATGCGCCTGTACGACCGCGAGGTTAAGCGGGTTGAACTGCTGTACTCGGAGGTCGGCTGGGTGGAGGAAGTCAAGAGCTTCCTCCGGTACAACGCGAACAAGGCACTGACGAACCTGGGCATTGCCCCGGTGTTCGACCCCCGGGACACCGAGATCCCTGCCTACATCATGGCAGCTCTCGATCCGGGCACCGGAGAGACCCACGACTTCTTCTCCGGCTCGGGAGCAAGCTACGTGATCGGCAAGACTGAAGAGACCACCGAAGACGATTGGAGCTGGTAATGGCGAACTTCGTACTTACCGACGATCAGCTGTACGACCTGATCGAGGATCGACTGTACCTGCAAAGCCTGGCGGATGCCGGGGTCGATAACTGGGCAGGTTGTGGCTATGCTGAGCCGGTGAAGCAGGACGAAATCTTCGATGAAATGAGCCTGTTCGATGAACTGGAGGCTTACCTGTGACACCCCAGACCCTGTTCATCATCGTGAACACTGCCACCGGCAGCGTCTACACCGGAGGAGGATCCTCCACCCCTGCACAGTCCCGAGTGTTCGGTAGCCGAGAGCAGGCTGAGCGTTCTCTGAAACGCATCCGTCGCTTCGCAGGCGACGTTCTCGAAATCACCACCTACGAAAGGAAGATTAATGACTGAGCGTAACCTGATCGAAGTTGCCACCCCCGAGGTGCACGTGATCGGCCACACCCTGTACCTCAATTCCACCCTCAAGCAACTCGGTATGGACCTGGCTCTCGGTAACGAGGGTGACTACATTATGACCGCCCTGCACGGTATGGAGTTCTCAGGCCGAGCCTGCTACCAGAGTTTCAATAAGCCGAACCCCATCACTCGGAAGAACGCCGACTACATCCGGCACATCATCGACTCGGGTCACGAGTCGGTGCTGGAGCACGCTACGGTGAACTTCTACATCACCGGGATCTCTCGTGCGCTGTCGCACGAACTGGTCCGTCACCGGATGTTCAACTTCTCCCAGCAGTCCCAGCGGTTCGTCAACGAGGAGGATGCTCGCGTGGTCCTTCCTCCTGCTATTGCTCCTGACTCTGAGGGTGCTGGCGCAATCCGACGGGTTGCAGAGAAGGCTCTGGAGGAGTACCGGGAGATTGTTGCCCACCTCCAGCCCGAGCTGGAGGCAGAGGGAGTTCACCCGT
>JAQUHK010000036.1 GCA_028683655.1 Alphaproteobacteria bacterium | reverse complement strand
TCTCAGCCGTCTGAAAGCCAAGGTCACGGCTCAGGTTTTGATTGAGGCACGGATTGTTGAGGTCGAGCTATCGGATGCCTTTCAAAGCGGCGTGAACTGGTCGGCTTTGTTTAAGGACACAGTAAACCTTGCCGCCAATTTCGGAGCCCCCGGAGCTGGCGCGGCGATGACAACGGCTTCATCGGGACTGTTCACGGCGGGGCTGGATACAGGCGATTTCACGGGGATTTTGAATCTGGTGCGGACCTTCGGCACGACACGGGTTTTGTCCTCGCCGCGCCTGACGGTGCTGAATAACCAGACTGCGGTTTTGAAAGTTGCACGCAACGAAGTTTATTTCCTCACCTCTGCCCAGTTCCCCACCAATGTCAATGCCAGCGGCGTGGCGACCAATGGGAACCCTGTCTTTTCCAGCACGCCGCGCACGGTGCCCGTTGGGCTCGTAATGACGGTGCAACCGGCGATTAACAACGAGACGGGGCGCGTAACAATGACGCTGCGCCCGACCATCTCACGTGTCGTCGATCGTGTGACGGACCCGTCCATCGGGCTCAACGCCGCCTACGCCAATGCCGACACGACGGTGCAATCACAGATTCCCGTGCTGGCCGTGCGTGAGATGGACTCTGTCCTTCAGCTTCAATCCGGCGAGGTCGCAGTGATGGGCGGCCTGATGCAAGACAGCTCTGAAAATCAGGATCAAGGCGTGCCGCCGTTCGACACTGTGCCCGTTCTGGGCAACCTTGCCAAGTCGCGCGATAATCAAGGGAAGACGAGCGAGCTTGTGATTCTGCTGCGTGCAACGATCCTTAAAAATCCCTCCCCCGACGAGGCGGACACCTCGCTTTACCGCAAATATAACCGCGATCCACGGCCTCTTAACCTGTAAAGGAACGTCATCATGAAAACGCGCTCACGGCAACAAGGCTTTACGCTTGTCGAACTGTCGATTGTGCTGGTCATTATCGGCCTTATCATCGGTGGTGTATTGACGGGGCAGCAGATCATGCAAAACGCGCGTGCGACCAATGCGATTAACGGCATTCAGGCCTATCAGGCGCAGTTCCAAACCTACACGCAAAATTACGGTGTGCTGCCCGGCGACGACAAGGACGCTGACGAGCGGTTTAGCAACCTGACCGGCACGACGGTGATCGGCGACGGCAACGGCAAGATCGACAGCGCGACCGAGCGGACACTGGCTTGGGCGCATCTGCAAGCGGCAGGGCTTGTCAAGAACAGCACGGCTGACGAACCAGCCAATCCGTTCAGCGGGACCTATAGCTTCCATAATGGCGCGTTTAACAGTACCTTTACGACCACGACCCTGTGCCTTGACCAAGTGCCTGCCTATGCCGCGCAGGTCATCGACTCGAAGCTTGACGATGGCGTGGGCGACAGCGGGTCTATCCGTGCCATAGCCTATAGCAGCACAGCGGATATTGAAAAAACAGACGCAAACATCACGACTTATAGCGACGAGAAGACATATATCCTCTGCACGCGGATGTAAGGCGAACGTATGAGAGGAAGTCTCGATCATCAAGCAGGATTCACGCTCGTGGAAATGAGCATGGTTCTGGTTGTGATCGGGCTTATCCTGACGCTTGTTTATCCTGCGCTGGTCAGTTTAAGGCAGACGACGCAACACAATCTTACGGCATCGAACCTTACGGCGTTGATGCGGGCGACGGCGGCTTATGTTCAAGCGAATGGGTGCGTGCCCTGCCCGTCTCGCGCTTCCGCGCCGCAGGAAGGGTTCGGACGCGTGCGGGGGGATGCCGTAGCCTTGGCCTGCGGCGGCGTATGCTATCCCGAAGGGATACCTCCCTACATCTCGCTTGGTCTTCCGGCGGCGATGGCGAAGGATGGCTGGGGGCACTGGATCACGATGCGGGTTGATCCGGCGTTGGCGGCTAACTTCGCGGAAAAACACAACGCAACAGCTGGCCTTTGCGACGCCACGCTCGGCACGACAACAAGCCACCCGACGGTTGAAACGCAGGGTGTCACTGGTCAACAAAAAGCAGCCGTCCTTTTCGTCAGCCATGGCGCGAATGGATGGGGGGCCTATCGTCCCGATCCAGCAGAGCTAGGTACCCTTGATACCCATCCCGTGAGCGCGGAGGGCTCGGCCTATGAGCAACTGAACATCGACGACAACACGGCATTCTATCAAGGCGTACCCTCGCCCGATCCATTGATCGCGTTTGACGACCAGCTTTTGTATATGGGACGCGATGCACTGCTGACCATGCTGGGTACGGCGGGGTGCAACACCTCGTGGGGAACGGTGAGCCCATGAAGCAAAATGCGCTGCCTATTGAACGCTATGCCCCCGTGTCTATATTAGACGATAATGACAGCAGAGGGGAGACACATCCCGCGACAAAACGTAGGGCCCTTCTGCCTATTGGGGCCTATTTGCTTGAAGAGGAGCTGATTACCCGCGACCAGCTTGACATTGCGCTGCATGAACAGGCGCAGCAGGACGCGCTTTTGGGGAGCCTGCTGATCCGCATGGGGTTTATTGGCGAGGATGCGTTCGCGTTCGCCCTTGCGCGGCGTTCGGGGATTCCTGTTATTGATCTTGAACAAAACGGGCCGGATCCACGCCTGACGGATTTGCTGCCCCAGACCCTTTGCGCCAAGCATCTTGCGTTGCCGATTAAACAGACGGGCCAGACGCTCACGCTGGCAATGGCCGATCCACTGGACCTTGTCGCGCTGGATGCGCTGGCCCGCGCGTTGCCACGCCAGATCAGGATCGCCCCCTGCGCCGCCAGCCGTCGGGTGTTGGAGGAGCTGATCGGCTCCTGCCTGAGCCACGAGGGGACAATTGACGCCCTGTTACGCACACTTGAAAAAGGCGAAGCAGCGGAAGCCGCAGAAGGGTACGAGCATCCTGTCATTCAGCTTGTGAACCTGATTTTGGACGAAGCGATCCGGCAGGAGGCATCAGATATTCACTTCGAGCCGGAAGGTTCCTTCGTGCGGATTCGCTATCGGATCGACGGCGTGCTGCGGCCTGTGCGTGATTTGCATTTAACCCATTGGCCCGCACTATCGCACCGGCTGAAAATTATGGCGGGCATGAACATCGCCAACAAACGCAGCATTCAGGACGGGCGTTTTCAGCGCACACATAATGGCAAGACCATCGACTTCCGCGCCGCGATTATGCCCGGCGTGTGGGGGGAGACGATTGTTGTGCGCCTGCTCGACCATGGCAAGGCCCTGATCGCGCTCGGCAAGCTTGGTTATACAGATGAGGCGGAGCGCAAACTACGCCAAATGGCCCAGAAGCCGCAGGGCATCATTCTTTTGACCGGCCCGACGGGCAGCGGAAAAACGACGACGCTCTATTCCCTGCTTCAAACCATCAGCTCGCCGGATATTCATATCGCGACACTGGAAGAGCCGGTCGAATATCAGCTTCCCCTTCTTCGCCAAACGTCTATTCAGGAAGCGCAGGGGATCGACTTTGCTGCCGGTGTGCGTGGCCTGTTGCGCATGGACCCCGACGTGATCCTGATCGGCGAGGTGCGCGATCCCGATACGGCACAAATGGCCCTCCGCGCCGCCATGACGGGGCATCAAGTTTATTCAACGCTACACTGTAACGACGTGTTCGGCGCGTTGCCACGCCTGCTCGACCTGGGACTTAGCGCGCGGACTCTCGCGGGCAATCTGGGCGGCATCGTCGCACAACGACTGGTACGCAAGCTTTGTCCACATTGCAAACGCTCGGTTCGCGCGAGCGAAGAAGAAGCGCGTCTTCTGGGACATGATCCCGCTATCCCGCTACGCCTTGCAACGGCGATAGGCTGTGAGGCGTGCGGTCATACGGGGCGTTTGGGGCGCGTGGTGATTGCGGAAGTCCTTCCCATCTCGACGGCCATGAATACCCTGATCGCCGCCGAGGCACCGCGCTACGCCATTATCGAGCAAGCGCAACGCGAGGGCTTTGTCAGCCTTCTTGACGATGGCCTTTCCCGCGTGCGAGCGGGAGAAGTTGCCTTTGACGACTTACGCCGCGCGGTTGACTTGACGGACATGGAGGCCGGATGACGCGCTATGCCTACCGCGCCCTTCATGCCTCGGGCTCCGTCCATCGCGGGGAAAGCGAGGCGGCCAATGAAAACGCGTTAATGAGTCATCTGCACACCCTCAACCTTGAGCTGATCGAGGCAAGGCCTTGCCGCACCAGCGGCGGTTCGTCGCGGGCCTCGCAACGCAACGTCGATCACCGGCATCTGATCCGCATCACGGGGCAATTGGCCGATTTGCTGGCGGCAGGAATTGATCTGCCGCAGGCGTTGCGGAGCCTTTATCTAGCCCTTACACCCTCGCCGCTGCGCGATGCCCTGATGGCTATTGCCACGGACGTGACGGCGGGGGCCAATGTGACGCAAGCCTTTGCGCGTCACAGTCGCTTCTTCCCTCCGCTATATCTGACGCTGCTTGGCGCGGGCGAGGCGAGCGGCGATCTGGCCGATGCGTTCCTACGCCTGAAACGCCAGCTTGTATGGCAAGACGAGATAGCGACAGCCTTGCGCCGCGCGGTGCGTTATCCGCTGTTTCTCTTGACCGTTGCTTGCGGCGTGACCTGTTTCATGATGCTTTATGTCGTGCCGCAGATGGTGACGTTTTTGTTGTCCCTTGGAACGGCTCTTCCTTTTTCAACGCGCATCCTCATCGGGTTTGCGCAGGGGTTTGGAAAGGTCTGGTGGTTTATGCCACTGGCCGGTGCGGGGGGTGTCTCTTTTCTTCTTTCAGCGAGACGCGAAGGATCGCGGTTCGCCCTGCCCGCTTCACGCCTGTTGTTGCGCCTGCCCCTGATCGGGGCCATCCTGAACGACTTTGCCTGCGCCCGCGTTTTGACCGCATTCGCCCTCCTACTCCAAAGCGGCAGTGATGTGCCAGAGGCCCTTCAAGCCGCCGCCGCGACGGCGGGCAATGTGTCGATCACGGCCCGCCTGATGACCGCGCGTGAGGCCATCATTGCCGGAGAAAGCGTTTCTGCGGCAATGTCCTCCCTGCTCTCGCCATTCGCGCTTCAGCTTGTGAAAAGCGGTGAGCTATGTGGCAGACTAGGTCCGACACTTGACGAAGCGGCCAGCCTTTACGAGCGCGAGGCACGGGAAAAGACCAACAGCCTCATCGGCTCGCTGGAGCCCGCGCTAACGCTTTTGGTCGGAGCCCTTTTGGCGTGGGTTGTGCTGTCGGTTCTGGGGCCGGTTTACGGATCACTTGGCACACTGGGGCGCAGCCTATGACCCGCCGCCGCCTTGTCCTCTACATCGCGCCCGTTGGAGCGACCTTGTTCTTGCCACGCAAGGGAGGGCTGCCTCCGACGCTGCTTTCCTGTGATCGAGACAACGAGGCCGGAAACGCGACACTGGATGCAGCCCTTGCCTTATACGCACGGCATCCGCTGACGCTGCTTGTCGATACGCCCGATATTCTGTTTAAGAAAACGTCTCTACCGCGCGGCCTCTCCTTTTGGGATCGACGGAAGCTTCTGGCCCGTCGGCTTGATCTTGCTTTTCCCCATACGCCCTATAAAGCAATGGCCGCGCGTGGCACAGATATGGCTCTGTTCGTGGCCTTGGAAGGCAATGAAACGGTGGCCTACTGGACAGAGCGGCTGCGTCCTTTTCGCGCACTGCCTTTTAGCCTTGCGCTACTTCCTCTTGAGCTGCACCGCCTGCTGCATGATAAGGCTCCAACAGGATGGACCTTGGACCTTCTACTGACACAACATGGCGGGCTCAGGCTTACGGCGTTTAAGGAAGGGCTTCCGTTACTTTCCCGCCAGATACCATTAGACGGTTCCCCAGATGAACAGCGCGACGGGCTGGCCGATGAGATTGACAGGACGCTTGCCTTTCTACCTCGCTTGGGATTACAGGCCGACGATCCTGTACGGCTGTCGGGACTTCTGCCGACTTTCCTGCATGGTGGTATCAAGAAGATAACAACAACACAGTCGATCACTTCTTGTCTGCTAACCCCGCAAGCGTTCATTCAAAAGCGTCATCTTGCCTTTAAGCCGAGCGAGGATATGGCTCCGGCTGAAGCCTTGCTTCTTCTGGGGCTCCCCCACAAACGGCACCCCTTTGCGCTTGAACTCTGGACCGAAGAAGAATCCAGAACGCGACGCGACAAGCTAATACACCAAAGCATGACGGCTATGGGTGCTCTTTGTCTTGGGCTTGCCATGCTGATGGCCGGAGCCACGATCTATTCTCTGGCTCAAGCTTACAAAACGAACGAACAGATACGAACACAGACCTCCGCTCTGCAACAGGACTTCTTGAACCGCCGCACGACGATGGAGCAGGAAACAGCTACGCTGAGCAGGCTGCGTCAGGCGGCGGAGCGACGGAAGCTTTACGCCAAAAGCGAGGCTCCGCTCGCCAGCGTTCTGCCTGCGCTGCGCGACCATTTGCCGTCTGACCTTCAGTTGACCCAGATCGAGTTGAGCGGGAACACCCTTTCCCTGATGATCAAAGGGGAAGATGAACCAGACCTACCCCCCTTGCAGCAAGCACTTGGCAAGGCTCTGCCTGCTTTCAAGATCAGTCTTCGACGCACAGCATCATCGTCTCCAACAGCGACAGGAGATGAGCATGCGCCGTGAGCTTCACCTCGCCCAAACAGGGCTGATCCTCATCGCACTGGCGGTCGGACTGATTGGCGGAACCTCTCTCGTGACGAGCCATCTCGGCGACCGTTTTAAACGTCAGCATGCTGACCTTGCTCGCGAGCATGACCGGCTAACCAAGCAAATCACGCTGTGGGAAGAAAACGTACGCGCGGCGCAGGATCTACGCGGGCAACTTTCAAAGGCAGAGATTGACGGCCTGCTGGCCCCGATGCCTGCCGCGCGACTCATGCCGACAATCGAGGCGATGGCCGCCTTGTCCCACCTGACGCATCTGAAGCTCTCGGTTTCCGATGGCAAGCCATGGGATGGTGGCACGACACTTACCGGGATTGAAGGGGTGAATCGCTATTCGGTTAGCCTCGATGCGCAGGCACCGCTGGATAGTGACATTTATCGTTTTCTCGGTTCGCTGCCCAACCTTGGCGGGCATCTTGAGCTAAACGAGATCGCGGTCACGCGCCTTACCCAAGAAAAGCCCACTGCACTGAATGTCAGCCTAAAGCTGCGCGGGTTCTGGTATGGCAATGGTGACAGTGAGGGGCGACAATGAAAGGCATTTCATTTCTATTTTGCCTCATCGCTACGCTTTCACAAACAGCCTATGCTGCCGATCAAGAAGCGTCTTCACTTTTCTTCACACCGGAAGAAGTCGCAACGATCAAGAGCGAGGCCGCGAAACAGCCTACGCTTTTTGCGCTTGAAGAAAAATACAAGCTGACGCTGCAAACCATCGTTTACTATGCGCCGGATGACTGGACCGTCTGGCTGCAAAACCGCGCATGGACGCCAGCCACACGCGATGCGCATCTACGCATAGACAGGGTCACGCCGGAAAGCGTAACCCTCTGCGCAACACTGGCCAGCGGCCGCCAGACCGACAGCGTAACCCTTCACCCGCATGAAACGCTGAACCTGCTTACGGGTGAAATGAACCGGGGCGATGGCTCGGCTTTGGCGGATTATTTCGGGGAGCCTTAACCAGCCCGACACTGGCCGAGGAAGAGGAAGTGGAAGTGGCACAACCTCCTACAGCCAATGCCTTATTGCTATTATCCGACCTAACTGAGATTTTATCATATGAACATTCTCTAACGGTCCGAGATTCAGTCATCTGCACAAAATGAAATGGACTTGATTGTGGCAACTCATCATAGGTTCTGAATTGTGGAGATGGGCTACTTGGCCTTGTCGAGGGCAACTCCATTTTGGGGTAACTTCCCGTCACCTCTTTCACGGCAATGGCTTTATCCATCAATTCCTGAACAATGCCACCTACAGAACTTGACTTTGACGAAAGCAAAGCCAAGTGGGCTTCGCCTAGGCGCTCCATATTCGGATCCTTTGGCGCATTGCTCTTGGGACGGCTCGACCAATGGCTAATTTGCGTGATAAATTCATTACCTACACCTTCATATTTGCCATCTGGGTCAGAATAGACGACCTCCATAACCAAACCGATCATGCCTCGCTTGATTACATCTGCCTTCATTTCCATGAAGCTCTTACGACCAAACACATCAAGACCAACAACATCAGCACGAGCGAAGATCAGATCGCTAAACATACTGGAATAAATCATTTGCGTATTTGTCTTTTCAATCAGAATGTCGCCGTTAACGCGATGCTCTTCGGCGCGATGGCCCTGCATCAACGCATAATAGGTGGAACGTGCACGGCGTAAATAATCTTCTGAAGTCATTTGAGAATTGGGCATAAAAATCTCCGAATAAAGCATCATTAATCGATGTGGCATTCTACACTATTTTAAAGGCAAAAGCACCAGGCCTTAATATTTTCGCAGGTGCCTTACAGCCATTTTAACCATGAAAAGGGGAAGGAGAGGCCATCGGTTTCGCGGGCGGCGAGGCGGACATGGGGGGAGTCAACAAGGCGGTCGCCTTTGGCGTAGGCGGCGATCAGGGATTTGTCGGCGAGGACATGGATCAGACGTGGCAACCCGAGTGAGGCTTTGGCGATCGTCAGAGAGGCTTTGTTTGTAAACTGGACGGGCGATAAGACAGGTTGTTTAGCTTTCAGTTTACGCCCTCCCCCGCCCTGTGTGACCTGCGCCAGACGAAAACGCAGATAGTCGGCAACCCTGTCTGGCGTCATGGGGCGCGTTTGAAAACTGAACTGGACACGTTGTTGTACCTGTCGCAGCTCGGGCCGCGCCAGAATGCGGTCAAGCTCGGGTTGACCGAAAAGAACGATTTGCAGAAGTTTGTGCGTATCGGTCTCTAGATTAGACAGAAGCCGCACGGCTTCAAGCCCGTTTGCGCCTAAGGCTTGCGCCTCGTCGATCACCAGCACGGTGCGCCGCCCTTTGGCATGCTGAGCGAGCAGATAGTCGCGAAGCGCCGTGGCCGGATTGGCTTTCAAAGCCTCGGCCTTCACACCAAGCTCGCTGCCAACCAGACGAGCTACGGGCATCGTCTCGCTCGTATCGGGCACATTCAGATAAGCAATATTGATTTTCTCGTCAGCCATCCGGCGCAGCAGCATACGGCATAAAAGCGTTTTGCCTGTTCCAACTTCACCAACGACTTTCATCAAGCCATCGCCCCGCCCCAATGCGAAATGAAGCGAGGCCAGAATAGCCTCGCACTCAGGCAGGGGGTAATACATCGCGGCATCAGGAGTTAAGGCAAACGGATAGGCGGTAAACCCAAAGCTCTCAAGAAAGGGCATGGCCTATTCCTCTTCTTCCGTCTCGTCAGTCAAGGGCGTATGCGCCGCCTGTCTGAGCAAAACACGCTCGGCCAGATACTCAATGCGTGCCTTCACCGTGGGATCAACCGGTTGAGGCAGGCTTTGATAAACGTGCAACGCTTCGGCCTCCCGTCCAGCCTTGTCATACAAGATCGCCAAAGATAGTTTGGCATCAGCATTGTCTTTATCGAGCTCTACGGCGCGGCGGAGGGAATAGATGGCTTCTTTCGTGTCCATCTTAGCGGCTTGAAGCCGCCCACGGGCCGCAAAGAAAACAGCCTGATCGGGATAGCGATCGCACAAAGCGTCCAGATAGTCACCATCCTTCTCACTCCCCCTGTGCTCCAAGGCAAGGGCAAGCCCCTCCATCACGGCTTCCTCGTGTGGCGATCGCTTCAGCCGTTGGGTGTAAAGACCGATGGCTTTTCCCCATTTACCGCTTTGAAGAGCTTCCTTGGCTGGATCACCTTGGGCATAAACCAACGGCTCGTCCTCTTCTTCCACATCAATGATTTTAAAACGAGGGACAACCTTCTCATCTTTCTCACCGGATTGTGAATCCGCTGGCTCGAACAAGGCCGGAGCCGTATGAAGCGATGTTTCAAGTGACTTGATCTGTTCGTCCTGCTCAAGCGACGGATCGAGGCTGCGCGCCTCAATAGCGATGCCAGACGAATCAGTTGTCTTTAAAGCACCGGCATCGGCTTTCTGTGGAGAAACGGATGGCGACTGGTGGAGCAACGGGGATGTTGACACCGGGGAAAAGAACGAAGGGCGCGTCAGAAAAAAGGCCGAGGAACCAATCAATAACAGGACAATGAACCACTTGAGCAGACAGGTGACAGACAGGTCATTTCTGGCAGGAACTTGCACAAGAGGAATCGCTACCGGCGCCTGCTGGGCACGGTAGGCTTGGGCAGATTTATTCAAGGCTTCAAAAAGAATACTCATGGATGGACGGACGTTAATCACTCCCAACAGAAATTCCAAGCGGATTTTTTCGAGTGATTTTAGAAGTCGATACGATTTTATTGTTACTCAACAAATAGAGTATGTCCGTATTCCTTTAAGGTTAAAAATAAGCATACATCTATATTGAACCGGATAACTATTTATTCATGCCAAGCCCGTCTACTCTCCCTATTCGCAACGATAAAACTATAGGTGTGCTCATGTTTCGCTGGTGGACGAACAGCTCTCTTGCCGTCAAGGTTTTCCTTCCGCAGATCCTCGTGGTCCTTGTCTGTATCATTCTGATCGTGTCGGCACGCGCAGGCTTTACAGACTTGAACGAAAAGAACGAGCGCATTCTTGAAAACGACGTGGCGCGTATTGTGATCGCCCTTGAAAGCCGCTCGGTCCTGAACAGACTTGAGGGTGCTGTTAAAACCGTGCTTCTGGCCGAAACACCAGAGCAGATCGCAAAAGGAAAACAAAATTACACTGAAATATACGAAGAAGTGAAAGGCAAAATTGGCGAGCTTCATAACATTATCAAAAACCCTGAACGCAAGGGTCTTTGTGAAGAAGCACTGAAATTCGTGGAATCCTATGATGTTGCTACAAAGAAAGCCTTCACGACAAAAGAACAAGGTGACTTATCAAAAGCCATATCGTTTGCCGGCGAGGCTGGAGCAAGCCGCCTGAAAACGCGAGATAACCTTGCAGCCATCATCAATAGCTATAAAAAGGAGATCGAGGAACAAAAAGCAGAGATGCAAGAAACCGCAATGACCACAAAGCGGAATCATTTGCTCATCTCCATTATCGGTCTTGGCTTTTCTTATGGCGCTCTGTGGTTCATCGTGATGGGGGCCATGAAACAGCGGCGTAACGAAATGCTCAAACTGGCGCAAGATTTCGAAGACAGCGTACAGGCCGTTGTGAATGACGTGACAGCGTCTGCCGCGCAGCTTAAGTCGGCTGCGGATGGCCTTGCCCTCTCATCACAAGAGTCGAGCAAACTGACCGGTACTGTCGCCGCTGCGGCAGAGCAGACTTCCTCAAACATGCAAACTGTTGCGACGGCAACAGAGGAACTCACCGCCTCGATCAGCGAAATCAGCCGGCAGGTCACGGAGTCCACAGACATCACCCATAAAGCTGTGGATCAAGCCAATTCGACCAGTCACACCGTGAAGGAGCTTAGCGAAACAGCCGAGAAAATCGGACTGGTTATCAGTCTAATCGGTGAGATCGCAAGTCAGACAAACTTGCTCGCGCTTAACGCCACCATCGAAGCAGCACGCGCCGGAGAAGCAGGCAAAGGCTTCGCTGTCGTGGCTTCTGAGGTTAAGTCACTCGCAACACAAACAGCCAAAGCGACGGAGGACATCACAAGCCAGATCGGCAACGTGCAGTCCGCAACATCGACTACGGTTCAAGAGATTGAGAAAATCCGCGAGACCATTGTCGGCATCAATCAAGTCTCCACCCGTATTGCCGCCGCCGTCGAAGAGCAGGGAACGGCCACGCAGGAAATCGCGCGCAACATCACCGAGGCGACGGCAGGAACGCGCGATGTGTCCAAGAATGTGGGTGGTGTCAGTCGCGCCGCCGAGGAAACGGGAGCCATCTCCACCCAGGTCCAATCCGCCGCCAACAAACTCACCGAGCAATCAGGCCTACTGCGCGACAAGGTCAACAGCTTCCTTGTGAAGGTGCGTGCATAGCCCACGAACGATCAGCCAACAAAAAAGGGATGGCCTCGGCCATCCCTTTTTTGTCTTATCCCTGCTTCTTCACAGGCGGTGGAGCGAAGCGGATGTGGAGTTCTTTCATCCGTTCTTCTGGCACATTGTTGGGGGCCTGCATCATGAGGTCTTGCGCCTGCTGGTTAAGCGGGAAAGCAATGATCTCGCGGATATTTGGCTCATCGGCCAGCAGCATGACGATACGATCAACCCCCGGGGCTGAACCTCCGTGAGGCGGTGCGCCGAGCTTGAGGGCCGAGAGCATACCACCAAATCGTGCCTCCAGCTCTTCCGCCGGATAACCGGCAATCGAGAAGGCCTTATACATAACTTCAGGCAAATGATTGCGGATTGCCCCCGAAGAAAGCTCGATCCCGTTGCAAACGATGTCGTACTGATAGGCCTTGATCGTCAGCGGGTCCATCTCCTCCAACGCCTTCAGGCCGCCTTGTGGCATGGAGAACGGGTTGTGCGAGAAATCGACTTTCTTGTTTTCCTCGTCATATTCGAACATCGGGAAATCGACGATCCAGCAAAAGCGGAAAGCGTTCTTTTCGATGATATCCATATCCTGCGCGATCTTGGTACGCGCCTGCCCCGCCATCTTGGCGGCAGCGGCGGGCTTGTCGCATACGAAGAAAACGGCATCACCATCTTCGCAACCCGTCAGGCTGCGCAGCTCCTTTTGCGCTTCTTCCCCAACAAAGCGGGCTATCGGCCCCTTGCCTGCACCAGCTTCAAACGTGATATAGCCAAGCCCCGGAGCCCCGATGTCCTTCGCCCAATCGTTCAGCTTGTCAAAGAAGCTGCGCGGCCTATCGGATACATTCGGAGCGCGGATGGCGCGAACGACGCCACCTGCATCAATCGTGGAGCGGAAGGCGCGAAACTCAACATCACTGCGCATAAAGACAGAGGTCACATCGGTGATGAGCAGCGGGTTGCGCAGGTCAGGTTTATCGGAGCCATATTTCAGCATCGCCTCATCAAACGGAATGCGACGGAAGGGCGGCTTGTCGATGGCGGGATGCACGTCGCGGCGGAAGCTGCCGAACTCCTCAAAGACACCGTGCAGGACGGGCTCGATCACTTCGAACACGTCGTCTTGCGTGACATAGCTCATCTCGAAATCGAGCTGATAGAACTCACCAGGACTGCGGTCTGCGCGAGCGTCTTCGTCGCGGAAGCACGGCGCAATCTGGAAATAGCGGTCATAGCCCGCGATCATCAAAAGCTGCTTAAACTGCTGCGGCGCCTGTGGCAGCGCATAAAACTTTCCGGGATGCAACCGCGAGGGCACCAGAAAATCGCGCGCGCCTTCGGGGCTGGAGGAGGTCAGGATCGGAGTCTGGTACTCGCGGAAACCCGCGTCCCACATGCGGCGGCGGAGTGACGCGATCACGTCAGAGCGCAGCTTCATATTCTGCTGTAACGTCTCGCGGCGCAGGTCGAGGAAGCGATAGGTGAGGCGCACATCCTCGCCCGTGTCGGGCTCGGCATTCACCTGCATCGGCAGAGGATCGGCGGCAGCCTGAACAACAAACTCCTGAATATCAAGCTCTACCGCACCCGTCGGCAACTTGTCGTTCGCCGTTTCGTCGGGACGCGCGACAACCTTGCCCGTGACCGTCACAACGCTTTCGTTTTTGACATGCTCCACCACCTTCATCATGGGGCTGGACATATCAATAACGCACTGGGTCATGCCGTAATGGTCGCGCAGGTCAATAAACAGCAAACCGCCATGGTCGCGCTTGCGGTTCACCCAGCCGGACAGGCGAACGGTCTGGCCCACATGCTCAAGACGAAGCTGACCACAGGTGTGCGTGCGATAAGGATGCATAGAAACTCTCCAAAAGAACATAATGTTAACAGCCGTTTCTAATACGCCCCGCGCCCAAGAGCAATGGTTAACACGAAACACCCCCGAAATGCTTTCAAAACTTGAGTTTCCCTCCCCTTTCTCGCTATGATGCCGGGTATTATGCAGAAGGATTTTATAAGAATGACAGACAAGAGTAGCTCCCTCACCAAATTGGCCTTTGTTGCTGCCGCAGTTGCCCTGCTAAGCCTGAGTGGGTGCGCAACACACAAAGGAGAATATCGCCCATCAATTGTCGGGCCAGCCAGCTTCGGACAAACCCAAGAAGAAGTTACCCAAAAAGAAAAAGACCTCGCCAAAGAAGTCAAAGAGCATAAGTTTTCAGAAGAAGAAAAGAGAAATATCGACAAACTCCTCAATGACCCGAAGTACGAGCTCGGAGGGCTTTTTCGACGTTTAAGAGATGAAAACGGCGAACAAATTCGTGATTTTATTGAAGGTCTATATTTCAACGAAAACGGCAAAATATATGTCAACTTCCTTACGAAGCCAGTGCATGAGAATCAAATAGGCCTTATAAACGTCGCGTCAACCGACAATGTCCGCATCAAAGTCCCGGTCGAAGAAGCCTTTCTCGTTAGCCGACAGATTCTTGAAGAATGGCGTGATCACGTCGAAGAAGATGTCATGCAAGGTGAAAGCTATATGCTCCAGAAAGGCATGGCGGCAGGTGCCGCTTTGAAAGCAGAATGGCGCAGGATTCAGGCTGTGGAAGCTCAAGAACAAATCAGAGATTTTCTTGATCTGCGACCTACACGCAGACAGCGCACACCAAATAACGGCATAGAAACAAGATAGATTATAGTTAACGTCTATTGGTTAAAATGTTCATTCTAAAATAGATGAAAACATTTCTTCGTATTTTATTGATAATCACAAATAGCTGCGCTACGGTCACCCCACCACCAACCATCCCTTTTTTTGAAAGGAAATCATTATGACCTCGCGCACAATGAAAATTGCCTATCTGACAGTTGCTGCACTTTCCCTCACATCACCGCTTTGGGCAAGCAGCGATGAGGCGTCCAAAGGACAGTTGCGTTATGTGTACAACGACAAGGGCGAGAAGGTTGTTATTCAACCGGGTACTGTCGATTCATCACAAACGATTACAGAAACACGCCGTGTCAATTTGTTTGCTCTTCAGGCAGAAGCTGGCATCAAGGACCCCAAGCCAACAGAAAAGCGTGTCGCAACGAAAGTTAATGATTGCGGAAAAGGTACTGAGTTCAAGACCGTTCCTGTTAGCCACCCCACCTACGATGACAAACTCGTCGATGCCGATCAAACCGTAAAACAAATTGACACAAGCACGAGATACAAAGGCGGTGACGCCGTCTTCGGGATCACAAGCCATGAGCGCGGCTTCCTGACGTCTGGTGAAGATGTCTATTTTGATGCCGTTGTTGGCGATCAAGACTTGCATTTGGCCAAGCTGGGTAAAACAACAAACTCCGATTCATATTGGGATGCGTTCATGACGCCACTTGGAAAGGTCTTCACGTTGAATACCGTGTTCCAATTCGGTAGCTTCCGTTATCATGGTTTGCCGTCGGACAACTATTCCTACAACATGAACAACAGCAACGCGAACCAAGCAACAGGCACTGGTGGTGAAGTTGGCGATGTCTCCAGCAATTCTTACGCCAAGAATGGAGCTATCACAAATACCCAGAACCAAACCAATGATCAAACCCAGCTCAATAATCAAACCCAGCTCAATGATCAAAATGCCTATCTTTCCTCTTGGACTCAGGTCGAACAGGATTTGACAGCCAAGATCAATTCGACAAACATTGCTAACGCTAACGCTAACGCCAATGCAAAAGCAGATGCTGATGCAGCGGCAACAGTTAAGAACCCCTATGCGAACCGACCCAACCCTCATCAGGGCGGTTGCAAAAAGAACAAATGGGGCCAAGAAGAGTGCAATTACTAAGATAGTGCCGACAGGGGGCGACGCAGGTCGCCTCCTGTTCTTTTTTTGTTATATACCACTCATATTTCAAGGTTTCGGATCGTCGCATGAAAAGTGAGTCAGTCCCGCTTTCGCAAGGATGACTTAGTTTTTTAGACCGCAGGCAATTCTTCAAGTGTGATAGGTTTCTTTGATTTTAAATTTTGTTTTTTGATTTTTTGATTTTTTGACTACTCGAAGATGGAGGATGTTCCTTATGCAACTTCAGTCTACTGGTCCTTCTTTTGGTCCTTCCGGCGTTGACGGAGACGAGAGCGAGTCTTTTCTTCACAACGTGATGAAGAGCAATCTAACCCAGCTTGTTCTGGGAAGTGGTTTTGTCACGCTCGCGCTTCAGGGCTTCGATAAAGTTGGCAAGGCTCTCCCTAGCCATGAATCCCTCCATCATGCTTTTCACGTGGTTGGCGACGCGGTTACGAAAGTTGCGGCCCCCGTCGGCAACGCGCTTCATTCTACCTATCAGGCTGTCAGTGACGTAGCCCAGCACCTCATGACATGCGATCCGATTGTTATCGGACAGTCTTTCGCAGCACATCCGGCAACAGGATTTACACTCGGCACCATTGTCGGCGCAGCCATTGCTGCTGGAGCTTACTATGGTTTCCGCGCCCTGAAAAAGGCCATCACAGCGCGGCGCGCGCTTGTACAGACCGAGTCCGTTGTGGAGTCAACCGTTCCCCTTTCCAAGGCACGGTCCTACACGCTCCCTGTTCTAGCTTCCCTCTTCTTAGCCGCGGCAGTTATGATGAGCCCCGCGCGGACTTTATTCGACCGCGCAGCTAAGGTTGCCGCCCCCACACCCGCAAGCCCCGCCGTTACGGAAACGACAAGTATACCGTTTCCTTTGCCATGGGATGGCCCTTTCGACCAGTGTGTGACAGGACTGGCGGATATCGCCCCCCCACACAGCACGCCGATGCTCGTGGAACAATCCAAGCCCAAACCTGACCGTATTACCAAAGTCAAGCCAGCAGGTACCAAACGGTATCTTGGCCTCCCCACAGCTTATAATGGCCTGATCCCGCAAAACAAGGTCGGGCAGCTCTCTCAGACAACGCTGCGCAAGGCCTATCAAGGCTTAACGAGCCGGGATTCACGCCTGGCCTTTTTTGTGGCTGCCTATCATGAAATAAAGGGGAAAGGCTCAGCAGATATTAAAACAAACCTTTTATCTAATGCCTCCCTTTACGCCTATGATAATAGTATGATGTACGAGCGCAAGGGTAAGCCTGTATCCCAGACCGTTATGAATCTCGTCCGCCTGTGCGCTACAGATGCGTCTAAAGCCTTTAAGCAAACAAATGACCCTCAATACATGGAAATAGCCGTTAGACATGGCTTGATCTATGCCTTCATGGTTCGCAGGCAACCAGACGCAGACGACCTCCTCGCAAATATAGAAGATATTATTGCGTACGGTCAGAAGAATATCCCTGACTATTTCGTACAAGCCGTTGAAACAGCGGAATTTCTTGTATCAAATCCTCCCCTAAAAACGCCCAAAAAATCAGGGAAAGATTATGGTCGCCGCTATTGTTTGCTTAATCCGGGCCCCGGATTAATACCTTAATGCAGCATTAACCCTTTTTCTTTCTCGTATTTTATTATTCCGTGGATGAAACCATTAACGAATGATAGAATATCCGCAGCTATAATGGTGAGCAAATTGGAGCTCATCACAGCCTATTAAGCGACGACATAGTCAGGAGGGATTTCTCAAATGGCCAGCACAAAAAAGCAAAAGCGCGCCCACAAAAGTACTAAAGCCAAGGCGACCTCCACGCAGCGCGCCTCTGGTGTTGCACAGATCTCTCCGCGTAATTCCACTGATCTCTCGACTGGCTCTATCGGCGATATTGCCATTAATTCTGACGACTTTACGCCGTTGAGCTACACACGACGCAGCGGCCCCGCCATCGGAGAAAAAGTAACTGGCTATTTCACGTCGCTTTAT
>JAQUHK010000159.1 GCA_028683655.1 Alphaproteobacteria bacterium | reverse complement strand
AGCCAAGAAAGGCGGCGAGATAATATATCCACAACGCAACGTCCCCGTGCGCATGACGCGCTCAAAGGCCGTTTCCTGTTTGGCGGCGGAGGGTGTGGGGACAGCCGTGTATTTGCCAACCGCAAATGCCGTGATGGCAGACAGCGCAACAACAAGGGCTAGGTGCGAGAGTTTCATTTGTCTTCCTTAAGAGCAGAGAGGTCGGGAACCCAGCTTCCTTCCGGCGCATTCTTTTTCAGGGACCTTTCGATAAACTTGCTGCCACGCATTTCTTCCAGTGTGCTGTCGATCATGTTTTTGAGACCGACATCAAGCATTGGGAGCCCCATTGCTAAGGGATAAATCCGAACCTTCTGATTTGGGAAAATGTTTTTGAGTTTTGTTGGATTCTGGATGACATACTCGCTTAAGAAATCATCGCCATAAAGAAGAATATCGGCTTTGCCCGAGGTGATCGATTCAATGAGTTCACCATCGGAGATGCCGCTTGGTAGGCTAACCTGAGTCGCGGCGGGGAAGTCTTGTCGTGAAATGACTTCGGGCGTTCCTCCATCGCGGGTTATAAAACGTACATTCGGAGCGTTCAGGTCCGAGAGTTTATGAAAACGATCTTCGTTGGCGCGGGCGTAAACGCCGATGCTGTTATAATAAAGCGGCGTAGAATACGCCATGAACTTGGCATTTTGGGTCTCGATCCAGATGCCGCTGCACAGCGCATCAACACGTCCCGTTTCGATTGAGGTGGCCACTGTGGCCCATGTCAGCTCTTCAGCCCAGTCGATCTTGATGTGGTTCAGGCGGCCAATTTCTTCGACAACATCATACATGACGCCGGACATTTTGCCCGTGTTGGGATCAAGCCGAAAGGCATAGGAATAGGGGATATAGCCGCAGCGAAGGGTGTTGGATTTAAGAACCCTTTGATAGGCCGTTTCCTGCTTGGCGGCGGCGGGTGCGGGGGCAGCCGTGTATTTGCCAACAGCAAACGCCGTGACGGCGGACAGCATGATAACAAGCGCGATTTGGGAGAGTTTCATGGTCGATGGTCCTGCTTTCACGTCAAGGGTGGGCCGATGGAAGGGGAATGACCACATGCGTTGCACGGGTAACGGCAACTTCCCCGCTTCTAAGGACAATAACGCTCATAACCTTCTCCATTCTCTTCATAAGCCCAATCCGTTTCGAATCCAAGAGACCTCCTTTTCTACACCCACAAGGCTTAAATGTCAAGTGTTATCTTCCTGCTATAGGACGAATTGCCCTTTATCGTCATTTTCAGACCCTTTATTCCTCCTTGAAAAAGAAACCAGCGGTTTGACTCTGGCGGGGGGATGAGATACAAAGTCGTTGTTTCCTGAAAGGAAAGCTAAAAAAGCACGAACGGGCGGGGTCGGTCACGATCTTGAAAACGGGAGTGCAAGGTCAGTCCTCGCGTTGCGAGCACTGGCCCTTTTGTGTATTGGATGAAACCTGCGGATGTTTGACTCGTTAAGTTCAAAACTGACCGGTATTTTCGACCGCCTAACGCGGCGTGGTGCGCTGACCGAAGCCGATGTGGGCGAGGCGATGCGTGAAGTGCGCGTGGCGTTGCTTGAGGCTGACGTCGCGTTGCCTGTCGTCAAGGATTTTGTGGCCAAGGTCAAAGAACGTGCCGTCGGGCAGGAAGTCATCCGCTCGGTCACGCCCGGACAGCAGGTTATCAAGATCGTTCATGACAATCTGGTCGAGCTTTTGGGTGCGCAGGCGGAAGAGTTGAACCTTGCGGTGACGCCTCCCGCTATTGTCATGATGCTGGGCTTACAGGGCTCGGGCAAGACGACGACGGCGGGAAAACTCGCCAAAAGGCTGAAAGAGGTTGAGCGCAAAAAGGTGCTGCTCGCCTCGCTTGACGTGCGCCGTCCGGCGGCTCAGGAACAGCTTGCGGTGCTGGGGGCGCAGGTCGGCGTCGAGAGCTTGCCGATCGTCGCGGGGCAACAGCCGCTTGAGATTACGCGCCGCGCGTTGGATGTGGCGCGGCTTGAGAGTTATGACGTTGTGATCCTCGATACGGCGGGCCGCCTGTCGATTGACGAGGCGCTGATGGCCGAAGCCGCCGCTGTCAGCGAGCTGGCGCAGCCGCATGAAAAGCTGCTAGTCGTCGATGCGATGACGGGACAGGATGCCGTCAACACGGCCAAGCATTTTGAGGAAAAGATCGGCATCACGGGCATCGTTTTGACCCGTATCGACGGCGATGCACGAGGCGGCGCGGCTTTGTCCATGCGGGCGATCACGGGGCGGCCCATCAAGCTTCTGGGCACGGGTGAGAAGGTCGATGCGCTTGAGGTCTATCACCCCGATCGCCTCGCGGGCCGCATTCTGGGAATGGGCGATGTCGTCTCGCTGGTCGAGAAAGCTGCGGCCACGATGGATCACGATGTCGCCGAGGATATGGCGCGTAAGTTCATTGAGGGCAAGGGCTTCGACTTCAACGATCTGGCTAAACAGATGCAGCAAGTGCGCAAGATGGGCGGCTTGTCCGGCTTTATGGGGATGCTTCCCGGTATCGCGAAGATGAAGGACCAGCTTGCCAAGGCGAATGTCGATGAAAAGATGATCGTGCGCCAAGAGGCGATTATCCAGTCTATGACAAAGGTCGAGCGCAAGAACGCCGATTTGCTCAACGCCTCGCGCAAGCGGCGCATCGCGCAGGGCGCGGGCGTGGATGTGGCGGATGTCAATCGTCTGATTAAACAGTTTCTCGAGATGCAGAAGATGATGAAGCAGATTCAGCGTCTCGGAAAATCCGGTTTTCTGCGCAGCATGGGTGGCATGATGCGGGGGAGCCGGTAACAACAGGTTTTGCGCTTTGTGCCAGAGGTTCTGGCGAAAGCGGAAAAGGAAATAATTGTAACAAACAACCAAGGAGAAGAGTAAAATGATCAGCATGCGTTTGGCCCGTCACGGCGCAAAGAAGCGTCCGTATTATTTCATCGTGGTTGCGGATTCCCGCGCCCCACGCGACGGCAAATATCTTGAAAAGGTCGGTTCGTATAATCCTATGCTGCCCCGTGAAAGTGGCGAGCGCGTCAAGTTCGTTGAAGAGCGCGTGAAGTACTGGATCGGCGTTGGGGCCCAGCCGACCGACCGCGTCGCCCGTATGCTGGCCGATGCCAAGCTCGGTGGTAAAGTTGAAAAGCGCGAAACCCCCAAGAAGTCTGCGCCCCGCGCCAAGGCTCAAGAACGCATGAAGCAGGAAGCTGCCGCCGCCGCCAAGGCCGCTGAAGCTGCTGCCGCTGCTGCGGAGTAAGGTAGGCAGAGTTAAAAGCCGCCGCGTCCTTTTGGGGGTGCGGCGGTTTTTGTTTGGCGGCGTTGAGGCGGTGTGTTACAATTCACAGTGAATTAACACATCAACGAAAAGAGGCCGCTATGATCCATCTGGACGACATTCACTCGCTGACTGATTTTGCGCGCAACACGAAGGCTTTTGCCAAGAAGCTGAAAAAGACGGGCCGCCCCACCATCCTGACCGTCAATGGCCGCGCCGAGTTCGTTGTGCAAGATGCCAAATCGTACCAGCATTTGCTGGATATGTCCCAATATGTCGAGGATCGGTTGAAGTTAGATCAGGCGATTGATGAAATGGAAGCGGGTCGCTCGCACACCGAGGAAGAGGCTATGGCTATGCTGGGGTTGAAGGTTGCAAAGAAAACAGGCCGTAAATGAGTTACGACTTGATCTTTACGCCTCGCGCCATGGCGGATTTGTTGGAAATCAAAGGCTATATCGCCGTTGATAATCCATCGCGGGCCCAGAGTTACGTTCGTGAATTGTGGGAAGAGATTCAAAGTCTCAAGAGTTTGCCTGCGCGATGTCCTATAGCTCCTGAATCTTCGGCAGGAGTTCACGAAATTCGCCATTTGCTATTTGGCGATTATCGAATCCTTTTTGTTGTTAAAGTGAAGAATGTCCATATTCTGCGCGTTGTGCACGGGGCGCGGGTTTCGTTTAAAGTGGAGTCGATATGACAGACAAAAAAATATGCGTTGGAGTTTTTCTGGGGCCGCATGGGGTGCGTGGGCTGCTGAAACTGGGTAGCTTCACGGATGATCCCGATTCTGTGTTTGACTATGCGCCGCTGACGGATGAAAAGGGCACGCGGACTTTTGTGCTTTCACCCAAAGGTGTTGGCAAGGATCATTACATTGTCGCGCTTGAAGGCTGCACGACGCGTGAGCAGTCCGAAATGATGAAGGG
>JAQUHK010000158.1 GCA_028683655.1 Alphaproteobacteria bacterium | reverse complement strand
GATCGCGATCACGAGCAACAGGAGCGGCGCGAACATTAGGCTCTCACGACGTGTGAGGTCGGGCATCGCCTTCACGTCTTCTTTCTCGGCCACGCCAAAGAACACGCGGCGATAGAGCCAGAGCATGTAGGCCGCGCCAAGGATGAGGCCCAGAGCCGCTATGGCGGCGACGGGGCCGCTGGCAAGCCATGCGGCCTGCATAGTCAGGAACTCGCCGACGAAGCCAGAGGTGCCGGGCAGGCCTATAGCTGCCAGCGTGAAGATCATGGCGATGGTTGCATAGCGCGGCATGACGGTTGCGACGCCGCCGAAGTGGTCGATCTGGCGCGTGTGCAGACGTTCATAGACCACACCAACGACAAGGAACAAGGCGGCGGCGACAAAGCCGTGCGAGAGCATGACCATCATCGCCCCGTCTACCCCCAAAGCCGAGCCGGAAAACAGCCCCAGCGTCACATACCCCATATGAGCAACAGAGGAATAGGCGATCAGCTTTTTCATATCCGTCTGGGCCAGCGCAACCAGCGAGGTATAGAGGATGGCAACAAGACTGAGCCCGACCACAAGCGGCGCGAACGTCGCGCTGGCTTCCGGCAGGATCGCAAGACAGATACGGATAAAGCCATAGCCCCCCATTTTCAGCAGCACACCCGCCAGAATGACCGAGCCTGCTGTCGGTGCCTCCACATGCGCGTAAGGCAGCCATGTGTGAAACGGCCACATCGGCGTCTTGACGGCGAAGGAGGCGAAAAAGGCGATCCACAGGCCCAAGGCGATTTCTTTGGGGAAGCCATAGGCTTTGAGCGCGATCATGTCGCTGGTGCCACTGAGGTGAATCATCACGAAAATCGCCACCAGCATCAGGACGGAGCCAAGGAAGGTATAGAGGAAGAACTTCATCGCCGCATAAAGCCGCTCGTCCCCGCCCCAGACGCCGATGATAAGGAACATCGGGATCAAAACGCCTTCGAAGAAGACATAGAAGAGGACAAGATCAAGCGCGGCAAACGCGCCGATCATCATCGTCTCTAGCAAAAGCAACGCGGCCATGAACGAGCGCACCCGCACTTTGACCGCAAAGCCCGACAGGACGGCGATGGGCATCAGCAAGGCCGAGAGCATCACAAAGCACAGGGAGATGCCGTCCACGCCGAGATGGTAGGCTAGCCCATAAGTGGGCAGCCACGGCTTGTACTCGATCCACTGGAACCCCGCCGCCGGATCGAAACCCGACCATAGGCACAAGGAGAGGCCAAATACGACCAGCGAGGTGGCGAGGGCTATCCCCCTCACCTTGCGGACCGTCCCCGCGCTATCGCCGGAGGGCAGCAACGCAAGCAAGCCAAGGCCGACAAGCGGCAGGAAGATCATCAGGCTGAGCAAAGGAAAGGATGTCATGCCTTATAAGCCTCCGTTGATCATGGCCCATCCCAAAAGCAGGATCAGGCCAATCGCCATAAGCGTCGCATAGTGATAAAGATAACCCGTCTGAAGCAGGCGCAGCCGCCCGCCCGTCCAGTCCGTCAGCGCAGCGATCCCGTCGGGCCCTAGCCCGTCGATTGTCTTATCGTCGCCCATACGCCACAGAAAGGCTCCAAAACGCGGCGCGGTGCGCACGAACAGGCGGTCATAAAGCTCGTCCACATAGTATTTATTCAAAACGAGGCGATAGAGCCGCCCCAGCCGCGCGGCAACTTGTGCAGGCTTTTCAGGCTGGCGGATATAAAACAGCCATGACGCCCCAATCCCCAGCAAGGCGGCGATCAGCGGCGCGAAGCGGGCCAGCGCCGAGGCCTCATGGCCTTCGGGCGGGGCGTGCCCTGCGGCCACAAAGAGCGTATTTTGCCAGAAGCTACTATCCGGTGCGCTGGCAAACCAGTCATGGGCCAGATAGCCCGCGCCAACCGCGCCCAAAGCCAACGGCACCAGCGGAGCCAGCATGATCCACGGCGATTCATGCGCGTGGGAGAGGCGTTCGGTATCCCCCCCCTCTTTGTTTGTGCCGTGGAAGGTTAGGAACAAAAGCCGCCATGAATAGAACGCCGTCATAAAGGCCGCCATCAACCCCAGAATATAGGCGAGCGTCCCGAACCATGTCCCCCGCGCAAGGGCAGCTTCCAAGATCATGTCTTTGGAGTAAAAGCCCGCAAAGCCGAAAACGCCCTCGATCCCAATCCCCGCCAAGGCCAAGGAGCCAATCCACATCAGGGCATAGGTCACGGGGATCTTGCGGGCAAGGCCGCCCATCTTGCGCATATCCTGCTCACCCGCCATGGCGTGAATGACGCTGCCCGCCGCCAAGAAGAGCAAGGACTTAAAGAAAGCATGGGTCATCAAATGGAACATCGACGCGCCATAGGCCGACACGCCCGCCGCAAAGAACATATAGCCAAGCTGGCTCATGGTCGAATAGGCAATGACCTTCTTGATGTCGAACTGGGTGAGGCCAATCGTGGCCGCGATAAAGGCGGTTGCCGCGCCGACAAGGGCGATAAAGGCCAAGGTCGCAGGCGCGTATTCGAACAGAGGCGATAGCCGCGCCACCATAAAGACACCCGCCGTCACCATGGTCGCCGCGTGGATCAAGGCGGAGACAGGCGTCGGCCCCTCCATGGCATCGGGCAGCCATGTGTGCAGGCCGATCTGGGCCGACTTGCCCATCGCCCCCATGAACAAAAGCAGCGTCACAACCGTTAAAGCAGCACATGAGAATCCGCCGAAAGAGAACGTCTTTTCAACAAGAAGCGGCGCAGTCTTAAACACTTCATCGAATCCGATAGAGCCCGTCAGCGCGAAGCAACCAAAGATCCCGAGGATGAACCCAAAGTCACCGACGCGATTGACCAGAAAGGCCTTCATCGCCGCCGCGCTGGCCGATGGTTTCTCATACCAAAAGCCGATGAGCAGATAAGAAGCCAGCCCCACCCCCTCCCAACCGAAGAAAAGCTGAAGCAAATCATTCGCACAAACGAGCATCAGCATGAAAAAGGTGAAGAGCGAGAGATAGGCCATAAAGCGCGGCACGCCCTTGTCCCCGTGCATATAGCCAACCGCATACACATGCACCATGGCCGAGACACCGTTCACGACCAGCAGCATGAGGACGGAAAGCGTATCAAGCCGCAAAGACCAGTTGGCCTTCAGCCCGCCCGCCTCAATCCATGGGGCCAACACATGCGTGCGGGCATGCCCCTCCAGCGCGACATCTTGAAAGATCAGGAAGGACAAGCAAGCCGCGATCAGCATCAGGGCGCAGGTCACGGCTCCCGCGAAGCGGTCGCCTACCTTATGCCCACCAAGCCCCGCGACAAGAAATCCGGCAAGGGGCAAAAAAACGGCGGCTAGGTCAATCCAAGGAGCCATGAGCCTATCCCTTCATCTCGTTCAAGCTGGCCACGTCGATGGAGCCCCGCTGGCGGAAGGCGACTACCAGAATGGCAAGACCAATGGCTGTTTCCGCCGCCGCCACGGTTAGGATCATCATCGTGAAGACCTGCCCCGCCAGATTCCCGTTGAAATGCGAAAAGGCGACCAAATTGATATTCACGGCCAAAAGCATGAGTTCAATCGACATGAGCAGCACGATCACATGACGGCGATTGAGGATCACGCCCAGCACGCCGATGACAAACAGCATCCCCGCGAGGGCTAGATAATGGCCGAGACCGATGGTCAGCATGGTTTCCATTACAAAACGCCCTCCCCGCTTTTCACCTTGCGGATTTCGATTACATCTTCTTTGCGGCGGTCAAGCTGGTCCCAGAGCTTCTGTCGCTTCACCCCTTCGCGGCGGCGCAGGGTCAGCGTAATCGCCCCCACCATCGCGAGCAGCAGAACCAGCCCCACTACCTGAAATGGATAGGCATAGTCCGTGTAAAGCACGCGTCCCAAAAGCCGCGTGTTCTCGACCCTTGGCGCGGCACCAGCAGCAATCGCCTGAACGGATGGCCAACTCCACGCCAACGCGACGATTTGAACCATCAGCACGCCACCAACGCTGGCCGCCAAGGGCAAGCTTTTCTTCAGCGCATAACGTAGCGGGATCGAGTCAACCGCCGGACGCACATCCAGCATCATCACAACAAACAGGAACAGAACGGCCACCGCGCCGACATAGACGATCAGCAGGATAAAGGCCAGAAACTCCGCCCCCGCCAGCAGGAACAGCCCCGCGCCGTTGAAGAAGGCGAGGATCAAAAACAAGACCGCCGTGACGGGCTGTCGCGCCGTCACGGTCATC
>JAQUHK010000157.1 GCA_028683655.1 Alphaproteobacteria bacterium | reverse complement strand
GGCCTGTCGCATTCACAAAATGTGAATGGGTCATGCCCAGCTTTTGCGCTTTGTCATTCATCATCACGGCAAAGCTGCTCTCGGTGCCCGCCACCGCTTCGGCCAACGCGACTGCCGAGTCATTGCCGGACTGGATAATCAGGCCGCGGATAAGATCCTCGACCTTCACCTCGTCGTTCAGGTCCAGAAAAGTCCGCGAACCGGCTTGTCGCCATGCGGCATTGCTGATCCGCACAGGCGTTTCAAGGGTCAACTTGCCGTCCTTGATCGCTTCGAAGACAAGGTACATGGTCAGGACCTTGCTCATCGAGGAGGTCGGCATCGACGAGTCGGCATCCTTTTCATAAAGGATGGTTCCCGTCTTGCCCTCGACCACAATGGCCTGTTTTGCCAAAGTCTCAACAGGCGCAACACCGCTTTCTGTTGTTTGAGCCCAAGCCCCAGAGAGCACCATCAACGATAACACCAAAGCCAACCCGAATGATTTCATCCCACCAATCCCCTTTTCGTTCCTGTCTTTAATCAACAACAATACGCGCTTCACCTGCGCCCGACGCCTTGATGCGTTTCAGAAGCTTGTCCGCCTCCGTCACGGAGTCGATCGGCCCCAGACGCACGCGGTAATAGCGGGTCCCTTTGACCAGAGCCTCGACGACTCGGGTCGTCCCGACTTTAGAGAGCGTTTTCGTCAGCTTTGTGGCATTGGCTGCATTCGTGAAGGCTCCCGCCTGCACATAAATCAAATGCGGCCCCGAAACCGGCAGCTGGACATATTCGGCAACAGGATGAACCTGGGCCGCGCTTGTCGGAAGGGAAACAGGATGGGCGGGCTGGGTCGCCACAGGCTCAAGCGGCGCGCTTTCAACAGACGTCGCAGGAGCCGAGCTGTAAGTCTGGGCTGGCTCATAGGCTTGCTGCTGCGCCTTTTGGGTAATCGCCTGAGTCTCCTGCGACGGCCCGCCATAGGTCCGCATGGCATCGGCAATCGCCTTGCTTTCATCGGCCAAAACTTGCACCCGCACTTTGGCGGTGCCGGATTGTTCAAATCCCAAAAGCTGAGCCGAACGCTGGGAAACGTCGATGACCCGCGCCCCTGAAAACGGCCCGCGATCATTGATCCGCACGACGATAGAGCGGCCATTCTCCAGATTGGTCACCCGCGCCAGCGTCGGCAGTGGCAAGGTCTTGTGCGCCGCCGTCAGCTCGTTCTTGTTATAGGTTTCACCGTTAGCGGTCGTTTGGTCATGAAAATCCGCGCCATACCATGAGGCAATCCCGGTTTCGTCATAGCTGTAATCTTCCTTGGGATAATACCAGTCGCCCTTGATCTGATAGGGCTTGCCGACCTTATAGTACCCGCCAGAACTGGGCTGGACCCGACCGGAACGCAAGGGCGTTTCAGGTCCCCCCGCACAGGCGGCCAGCCCTAAAAGAAGACACAGAGAGCTTATAGGCAAACATCTACGCAAGGTCATCGTCCGGTTCCTTATCGCCCCGAAAGTTGGTCCGCAAACAGCCCGACAGCCGTCGCGAAATAGGTTGAACGGTTCCAGCGCATCACAGCCCTGAAATTATCATAGACCAGAAAGCTCCGCCCCGTGGGTCCATCCGGCTGGATTAAAGAGGCTTGCAGGGCAAGGCTTTGAAGCGGCTTGCCCTGCGCGGTGCGAACGCCAAGCTTGCTCCACTGGGCCAGCGTCTTGGTGGCTTCCAACCCCACGAACTTGGCGGTCAGCTTTGGGGGCAAGGAAACCTCACGCCCCCAACTGACGCCGCCTTGCCACCCTTCCGCCGAAAGGTAGTTTGCAATCGAGGCCAGCGCGTCAATATCGCTGGTCCAGATGTCGCGGCGGCCATCGCCGTCATAATCCACCGCATGACGGCGAAAGGTGGAGGGCATGAACTGGCACTGGCCCATCGCGCCAGCCCATGAGCCGGTCAACGCCTCCGGCTCCAGCCGTTCTTCTTCCAGCACATGCAACGCTTCGATCAGCTCCTTTTTGAAAAAGTCCGCCCTGCGCCCCTCATAAGCCAGCGTCGCCAGCGAATTGACGACGGCAAAATCACCCATATTCACGCCAAAGCTGCTTTCAATCCCCCACAAGGCAACAATCACCGAAGCGGGCACCCCCGACTTGGCCGAGATTTCGTAAAGAACATCTCTGTTCTCTTGCATCAGGCGACGCCCTTTCTCGACCCGCGCCTTCGGGAGTGTGTTTTTCAGATAGGTCGCGAAAGAAACCTTGCCTTCAGGCTGCTTTTGATCAAGCTCGATCACGCTTTCGTCCAAAGACAAAATGGGCAAGACCTTCTGAATTGTCGCAGGCGCGACGCCCTCGTGCATCGCCTCCTGAGCAAAGCCGTCAAACCATTTGGCAAAAGCAGGAGTCATCTGCGCCTGCGCCGGAAACGCCCCAAACAACACACCCCAAACAACCAGCACCAGTCCCCAACGTCTCACTTCCATGGCGTATCAATCCATCCGTAATACCAGTAAGCCAGCAGCCCGAAATACTCATGCGCCACCGTGCGCAAGGTGCACAGGTTCAGCGCAAGGGCCGGATAATCGATCAGGTCGATATCGGTACCACTTTGATAATCCGAAACGGACGGGATCACCTGCATGCCCGCTTTCTTGAAGGTCAGGACAGAACGCGGCATGTGATAGCCCGACGTTATGACAACCCAGTTTGATTCGGGCTTCGGCTGCACCATCTCGACCACATTCACGGCATTTTCATGCGTCGTTCTTGACTTTGTCTCGTACTGAATCCGGTCGGCGCGCAGCCCTACCGCCTCGATCATGGCCGCCGAAACCTGTTGGGTCGTCATTTCGCGCGGCTTATAGTGCGAGTCCGTCGTCCCCGCGACAATAATCTGCGCTTGCGGATAACGTCGCGCCAAAACAGCCAGATGAAGGTAACGTGAGGCGGCACTTCCCGCCTGTGGCAAGCCGCGCTCTTCGGACAGGCGCGGATTCTCATCCCCCGTCAAAAGAACGATCCCATCAACGCGATCAGGCAGTTTCTGCTGGGCGAAATAATTGTCCAACGGCACCATAGCCCACTGTCCGACTGGCAAAATCGCCGCCGCGATCAGCAACCAGAACAAACAACTCAGCCACTTGAGCCCGCTGTTCTGCGTCTGGTAATTATCGCTTCGGGCCATCCATATCACGATGCCGAGCAACAGCGTGAAAAGCATAATCGGGTCCAAAAGACCGCCAACAATTTTTGAAATCTGGAACATCATCTTTCGGCTCCTACCTACTGAAAAGGCTTTCCACGCCGGAGCGATGGCTCTGCTTTGAGGCAATCATCGTTTCGGCACGCTCCATCTCCGCCTTCAACGCGGCGATATATCCCTTTAAATCCTCTATCGACAAAGATTGCAAGTTAAGCGGCTGCAAAACCGGACGCGGCGGGTCCAGGTCGTCTGTATCCATTCCGGCCTCCTCTCACGGCAAGGTGACGGGGTGACCTCACCCGCCATTCACTGGTTGGTATCGTGCCCCCGATGTGCTATGAGGTGTACAGCGATTCTCAAGAAAGTCCAAACCATGCGCCTTACCCTCTTTACTGTCGTCTTGCTTGGTTCTCTTACCGCCTGTTCGGCCATTAAACCCACAGACTCCGCTTCGTCCCCCCCCCAACAACAGCCGGCTATTGCCCAGAATTTCGTGCCACGCGGCGATGAGGCCAAGCAGGCCAGCGACGTCCCCAGCCTAAACCTGTTCAGCGGTTCGCCCATGCCTGCCGCCAAGACAAAGGCCCAAACGGTCCAAGAGCCGCAGGCGACTGAAACCGACGATCCTTATATCTGCATCGGCCTCGGCTGCTCCTGTTCCGTCGAATAAACAGCTAACAGCCTGAACTTTAACGGTCGGATCACGCATTTTTCGGATGAAATCCTGAAAAGTTCCTGCTATGATCTGCCTCGGACGCACAAGCTTAAGGGGCTTGCCCGTCTAAATCGATCCAGAAAATCAGGCTCTTTTGGATCGTCCGGTTACTTGGCGTGACCGGATGCCGCTAGAGCTTTAGGTAAAGCCAAGAAACAGGAGACGACGATGCCCCTACCCCTCATGCCGAAAGCCACTGCCGTATGGCTGGTTGACAATACAGCCCTGTCTTTCGAGCAGATCGGTCTTTTCTGCGGCCTGCATAAGCTTGAGGTTCAGGCTATCGCCGATGGCGAAGTCGCGGCGGGCATCCTTGGCCTTAACCCCCTGATGAATGGCCAGC
>JAQUHK010000035.1 GCA_028683655.1 Alphaproteobacteria bacterium | reverse complement strand
ATCTAGTCCCCAATTCTCCGCTTGCCCCAAACGGTTGGGTTTGATGAGTCTTATGCCGCGTGGACACGCGGCACCTAGATACCGGCCTTCGCCGGTATGACCCGATCTTTGAGGGGATGATACCAATTCTTCAGGTGCGTTGAGTACACTTTGAAAATGGTGCGCCCTAGAGGATTTGAACCTCTGACCTACTGCTTAGAAGGCAGTTGCTCTATCCAGCTGAGCTAAGGGCGCATGGGTGAGAAAACAGTTTAGCCAAACAGTGCTAAGAATTGGTTTCCGTATAGGAAATCCACACGACAATGGCAAGGTTTCGTTTACTTTTAAGCCTTTTTAAAGAGGCTCTCACGCCGTGCGCACGACCACACATTTAAGGGCCATATCATAGACGGTCTGGCGTTTGGCGGTGGCAAGCGGAGTCAGGCACGGGATAAGAAGCAACAGGAACCACAGGAAGTTGACGTTCACAAGACCAGAGACGACGTTAATCGCCAGATTGCGGCCAAAGGCGGCACTGTAGGAAATGCCCTCCCCTTCCAGATCGGCGACCTTTATCTTGCAGTGACGCTTACCAAAGGTCGCGCCCATCTCGCCGCCTTCCAGCCATGTGCCATAGAGCGTGCCGATGACAACCTGAAGCATGAAGATCATCGGAACGACGGTGGTGACATAGCCCTCGATTAAAGCCGGATCGGCAAGGGCCTGATCGAGGCCTCCGACCATCAGGCGATTATAGCCGGAGTAGATCCAAGGTGACATCAGGACGAGTGCAATAAACTGGATGATCGACTGGTCAATCAGATACGCATAGAACCTTTTACCAAATCCGGCATAGGGACGCACCGGCTGCATGCCCATCTCCATCCGCTTACTTTCCAGTCAACAATTGTTCGATTGCCGCGATAGCCTGAGGCATCGCCTGATCGTTTGCACCGCCAGCTTGCGCCATATCGGGGCGGCCACCGCCGCCTTTACCGCCGACAGCCTCGGCCCCGACGCGGACGAGATCAACCGCGCTGACACGCCCCGTCAAATCCTCGGTCACACCGACGACGAGCGAGACTTTGCCTTCGCATGAGGAAACAAGCGCAACAACGCCCGACTTGATTTGCGCCTTGAACGCATCGGCCATGGGCTTCAGGTCCTTGGCGGGCATATCGGTCATCACACGGCTGATAAAGTTCATCCCCGCGACTTGCTTGGGAGCCTCCACCGCGCCGCTTGACGCGCCGCCGCCCATCGCGACCTGTCGCCGTAGATCAGCCACTTCGCGCTCCAGCTTCTTACGCTCTTCGACCAATAGCGCGACACGCGAGGGCGCATCGGCGGCGGGAGATTTCAGCGTCTCGGCTATTGATTCAAGCTGCTTTTCCTGCTGCGCGAAAAAGGCCAAAGCTCCCGCGCCCGTCAAAGCCTCAATACGCCGCACGCCAGCCGACACCGCACTTTCCGAGAGAATCTTGATAAGACCAATATCGCCCGTGCGCTTGACGTGTGTGCCGCCGCAAAGCTCGACCGAGAAAGCGAACTTCGCTTCATCCGCGCCGCCCATCGAGACAACGCGCACTTCGTCGCCGTATTTCTCGCCAAACAACGCCATCGCGCCCGCATCCATCGCCTCTTGCGGAGTCATCAGGCGCGTGGTGACATCTTCGTTCTGGCGGATCAGGTCATTCACTTCCGCTTCGACTGTGGCCAGAACGTCTGCACCGATTGGAACAGGCTGGCTGACATCGAAACGCAGACGATCTTGCGAGACATAGGAGCCCTTCTGCGTGACATGCGTGCCGAGCTTGCGGCGCAAGACTTCATGCAGCAAATGGGTTGCCGAGTGGTTGGCACGGATCGCGGCGCGACGCTTGTGATCGACGATGAGCGCGACATTGTCGCCTGTCTTGAGGCTGCCGCTTTCAACGCGACCAACATGCACAAAAACGCCGCCCGCTTCCTTGCGTGTGTCGGCAATCGCGACAACCGCGCCCGAAGCCGTTTTGATCGTGCCCGTATCGCCAACCTGACCACCAGACTCGCCATAGAACGGCGACTGGTTCACGATGATCTGCACATCCTGCCCCGCTTGCGCATCGGCCACGCGCGTGCCATTGCGAACAATCGCGGTGATCTGGCCTTCCGCCGTTTCGGTGCTGTAGCCCAGAAAGTCCGTCGCGCCGAGTTCATCGGCAAGCTCGAACCAAATCTTAGACGTGCTGGCGTCGCCAGAGCCAGCCCAGCTTTTGCGCGCCTCAGCCTTTTGCTTGGCCATGGACTCTTCAAAGCCCTTTACGTCAACGGTCTGGCCGCGTCCGCGCAAAACGTCCTGCGTCAAATCAAGCGGGAAGCCGAACGTATCGTATAGTTTGAAGGCCACGGCTCCGGGAAGAGCCTCACCGCTGCCCAGCGGGCCAGACTCCTCATCCAGAAGCTTCAGGCCGCGATCCAGCGTTTGCTTGAACCGGCCCTCTTCCAGCTTCAGCGTCTCGGTAATCAGCGTTTCCGCGCGGACAAGTTCGGGATAGGCGACGCCCATCTGCTTGACCAGCTCGCGCACGAGGCGATAGATCAGCGGCTCCTTCGCGCCCAGTAAATGCGCATGACGCATCGCGCGGCGCATGATGCGGCGCAGGACATAGCCGCGCCCTTCGTTGCTGGGCAACACGCCATCGGCGATCAGGAACGAGGTCGCGCGCAAATGGTCGGCAATCACGCGGAAGGACGGCTTTTGCGCGCCTTCGGGATCGACCTTCACCAAATCCGCCGTTGTGCCGATCAAGGCTTGGAACAGGTCGATGTCATAGTTCGAGGCCTTACCCTGCAACAAAGCGGCGATGCGCTCCAGCCCCATGCCCGTGTCAATCGACGGCTTGGGCAGCGGGACGCGGCGACCATCCGCCGTTTCCTCGAACTGCATAAAAACGAGATTCCAGAACTCAAGGAAGCGGTCACCGTCTTCATCGGGCGATCCGGGAGGCCCTCCTTGCAGCTTTTCGCCCTGATCGTAAAAGATTTCCGAGCAAGGCCCACACGGGCCAACATTGCCCATGCGCCAAAAGTTGTCGTCCGTCTTGATACGGATAATCTTGTCGTCCGAAAAGCCAGCAACCTTCTTCCAATAGCCGATAGCTTCCTCATCGTCGTGATAGACCGTGACGAGCAGCTTGTCCTTGGGCATATCCAGATGCTTAGAGATCAATGTCCACGCAAAATCAATGGCATCAGCCTTGAAATAGTCCCCGAACGAGAAATTCCCCAGCATTTCAAAGAAGGTATGATGCCGTGCCGTATAGCCGACATTCTCAAGGTCGTTATGCTTGCCGCCCGCCCGCACCGACTTTTGCGCGGTGGTTGCCCGCGTATAGGACCGTGTTTCGTTACCGGTGAACAGGTTCTTGAACTGGACCATGCCCGAGTTCGTAAACATCAGGGTCGGATCGTTGCGCGGCACCAGCGGCGACGAGTCCACGACCGTATGGCCCATGGATTCGAAAAAGTTAAGATAGGTCGAGCGTATGTCGGCGAGCGTTTTCATCAATTTGTCTCCATCATTCGGACGAGCATATTTGCCAATATTTATGGCTTTGTCCATGGGGAAAGCCGCTGCTTTCGTCTTTAAGCTGCAACGGAATGTGTCCCCTGCGCCACAGGCTGCCAAATTGCTGCCGTAATTCTTAAAATCGGATTCATTTTAGTAAATTACTTCTTAATGGACACCCGTGGTTATGGTATAGTTATCCACAGATTGAGCGACTCTCCGGCTTTGCCCTTGTCTGGATGTCCTATCCACCGCCGGTTGCTCTTTTAAGTCTTTCTTTTTACGAGGTTCACGTGGCCAAGTTCCAGACGAGTCTCTCGAAAATCGATGTGATTGACCTTTTGCCCGAACCGGCCAACAGCGATGCGGTGATGCCCGCCATCACACCGGATCAAAAGATCATTTCATGGCTTTTCCGCATGACGGCGCGCAGCAACAACACCGCGCATACCGCCGACATCCTCAAGAGGCAAACCCGCAATCCCTTTGATAAATCAAGTGCCTTCCTGATCCAACGCGCCCAGCAACCAACCGACGACTGGCAAACTATCGCCACGCTGTCCGGTCACAGCTTTCAGGATTTCCTTGATGCCGGTGCGCCGCTGCCCCTGACCGCCGCCGAAGTGGACCATTTCCGCCGCAACCATCGGGAAACGGACCGGCTGGTCGGACGCGATTTCCTGTCTTATCACAACGAGCTCCCTTCTCCGGTCGCCGAGCTGTATGGCCTGTACCGTCACAGAGCCCGCCTTGACACCGAGGCCACGCTTTTCGTCGCTCAAGCCACAGGTTCCACCTCGATTGCGGAGAAAATGGCCGATATGCTGGCCGTCGGCAGCTTCGCGAACGGTCATGAATGCGTCGGCCACCTTTCCAAAACCTATTCGGTCCCCGCAGCCTTCGACACCTCAGAGCTGATCGACCGCACCTGTGAGGAAGCCGTCCGTCGGCTCGCCCTTCCCATCGAGAGTCCCGCCCATCTCTTGAAGCTCTCACCTGACGAAATCAGCGTTCTGGCCAACCACATTGTCGAGCGGCATGTTTTGTCATCCCGCGCTTTTTTGGAAAAGGCTAACTTGCTTGCTGAAGCGCGGCAAGACGTCCATCGCCTTGAACCCAGCCAACGATTCAGCACAGCCTACCAAGAAGGCGACCTGCCTCAAGACCTCGCCTGGGGGCTGCGCCTGAAGAAGGCCTATGCCACGCTGTTTCCGGCTTGGTCAGGCACTCTCGACTAAGCCACAGTCTGGCGTTTGGATGATGCAGAAATAACACATAAACCCTGTCATGTGCGCTCATCTGGTTACACCCGTCTCCCTTTAACCAGATGTCAAACTGTGTCCGGTATTTTGCCGTACTAAGGGCACATTTTCGAAGTTTATTGAACAGGCCATCACACGGGGACATCATGACAAAGCATCAAGAAAGCCACAGTGAAGCTCTGGAACTCGCTGGCAAAGTCGCAAACCGTTATGGACGGTTGGCCTTGGCCCGCGCTGTTGGCGAAGCGGCCGCCGCCGAACGTCAGGGGGACACAAACCGCCGCGATCTGTGGGCCAGTGCCGCAAGCTATCTGCGCCACACGCTGCAACAAAAATCTGTCGCTCCGGCCTGATCTTCCTGTTCTCTCCCCAAACCCCGTCTCTTCTGTGCGCTCAACTGTCGTTTGATCAGGAGAGATAGGGATGTTTACGGGCTCGCCAAGGGCCATGGGGCCCCTGCTGTTATCAGCCCCTTTCGCATCCCCCAAAGACTCACCTAATTACGACCTCAAAACAAAAGCCGAAACACGGGCGTGTTCTGGCCTTAATATTCAATTAAGCATATTTCTCATATTCTCGAAGACCACCAGTTGAAAGGAGTCTTCGAATGAAAGTGACCAAGCTAGCATGCCTTATCATGGGGTTAATGCTCTTTTCCTTTAATCCCGTTCTGGCCTCGGATACGCATGGGACGAAAGAGGAAGCCAAGGCTATGGCCGAAAAAGCCGCAGCTCTTGTTAAAGAAAATCACGACTCTGCTTTTGCTACCTTTCAAAAGAAAGATAGCGGCTTCATTGACCGCGACCTGTACGTCTTTGTTTTCGACAGCAAAGGCAACTTTAAAGCCCATGGGGCCAAGCCCGTTTTGGTCGGCAAGGGCGGTCTGGCCATGAAGGACGTCAGCGGCTTCCCCTTTGTGCAAGCCTTCCTGAACGTCAAGGACACGGACTGGGTTGACTACAAATGGCCGGATGTCATGGACGAAGGCAAAGTCAAAAACAAATCGACCTACGTCATCAAGGTCGGCGACTACACGGTGGGCGTCGGCTATTTCAAAGACTAAATCGTGCCAACAGGGGGGCTTCAAACGGAGCCTCCCTCCTCCTTCCATCCTTTAAAATCACGGGTTTTCCCATGCGTATCATTGATAACATGCCCATCAAAGCCAAAAGCCTTATCTCTCCTCTCTTTGGCTGTCTTATGACGCTCGTTATCGGTGCCGTTCTCTATACTTCCTCAAGTGATATTACAGCTGAGCTCAAACAAAGTGCCCATAGCCGCGAGTTGTCCGGCATGATGATCGCGGCAGAAATGGCCCTCGCCAACACGCATATGGATCTCTACAAAGCCCTGAACTGGAAGCAAACGAGCGTTGAGGAAAAACTGGTTGAAGCTACGCTTCAAGATGCAAGTGCTTCCCTTTCAACAGCCAAGATGCTGATTACACGGATCGTTCAGGACTTCCCCGAACTCGACACTAAAGACGTCGAGGCGATCCAAAGCAATATGAAAGCTTACGAGGAAAGCGTCGCGCAGGTCGCCGATCTGATCGGTGTCGATATTTCTATGGCCAATATCTTCCTGAACGACTGCCAAAGCCGCTATACCCCGCTGCATGACACCATCGAATCCCTTGCGCTTGGTACAGATACAACGGCGGAAATCGCCACACAAAAACTCCGTCTGACTGTAGCAACAAGCCTGCGGATCGGCATGATTTGCGTAGTCCTGACCATCGTCCTCAGTCTTCTGTTCGGCAACATCATTGGCCGCGCCATCTCCAAACCCATTCAGGCCATCACCACTGTCATGAAACAACTGGCCAGTGGCAACAAAGCCATCAACATCCCCCACCTTCAGCGTAACGACGAAGTCGGCGCGATGGCTCAGGCCGTTTTGATCTTCAAAGAAAACATGATCAAAAACGACGAACTTGAAGGCAGGCAGGAAGAAGAACGCAAAACACGCGAATATCGCGCCAAACTCATCGAACAATATGTCGGCGAGTTTCAGGGAACCAGTGCGAGCGTCGTCTCGTCTGTTTCGGAAGCCGCAACCCAGCTTCAAGCCAACTCGCGCGACATGTCGCACACGGCCCAAGAAACAACCGAACGCGCCAACATTGTCTCCAATGCGGCGCAGGAAGCCAGCAACAACGTCCAGACCGTCGCATCAGCCGCCGAAGAGCTGCACGCCTCAATCAACCAGATCAAGGACCGCGTTCTTGAGTCCACCCGCATCGCCGCCTCTGCCGTTGAAGAAACCAACCAAACCAACCAGACCGTCGAGGGCTTGGCACAAGCCGCCGAGAAAATCGGCGCGGTGGTCAAACTCATCAACGATATCGCCGGACAGACCAACCTGCTCGCGCTCAACGCCACCATCGAAGCGGCCCGCGCCGGTGATGCAGGTAAAGGGTTCGCCGTCGTTGCGCAGGAAGTTAAAGGCCTTGCCGACCAGACAGCCAAAGCCACCAAGGAAATTGCTGATCAGATTCAAGAAATGCAGAACATGACCAGTAACACGGTCAGTGCCATCAAAAACATCGGCAACACGATCGCGCGGGTCAACGAAATCTCAACGATCATCGCGACCGCTGTCGAAGAACAATCCTCGGCCACCAATGAAATCGCGCAAAGCATCGAACAAGCCTCGCAAGGAACGCGCACCGTTTCAACCAACATCAGCGGCGTGACCGAAGCCTCGACCCAGACCAGCCACATGGCCAATCAGGTGCTGGACGCTGGCAACCAGCTAGCCCACGAAGGCAACCGCCTGCGCCAAGAAGTCGAAGACTTCATCCACAAAGTCCGGGGTGCTTAAGGCTACCCCAAGACATAGGGCCACCACCTTCAGCAACCTTATCCAAAAGCCCCCTTGTTCGTCGGGACTGAATCTCCACACCGTAATATAACCCACTGAAATCAAGATTGTTTTGGCATTAAGGCACACCTCCGTGTGGGTTAATGTCATTGTTTCGCCTACCCTTTTTGTCGTTTTGGTTGCGCAAGTATTAAGCGAATTATAAAAAATAAAAAAAGAAAATACCCTTTTCAAAGGAAACGAAAAAAATGCGTAGAACTTATACCAAACAACCCAAGGCCGTTGTCTACAAGAACTGCGTCCAAAAGGCGGCAACACTGGTCGTGCAAGAAACCGTGAATGCGTGGTTTAGACAAAACGAAGGTTTTCAAGGTGAGGCCAAAGCGATTTGCAACGTTGTTTCTTCAGCCCTCAAAACAGTTCAGGTCTCCCCCGAAGAAGCCATCAAGCCCACCAGTGTCCGAGCCATATCGGTTACAAGCATTCTGAAAGACATCAAGGACAAAGAAAGCCGCGAGCGCGCAGAACGTGTCGTTGGATACCACCAGACCATGACAAACAATCTACTTCAAGGCTTCGAAACATTGAAGATGTGACAGCTTTCACGAATTCCTGAAGGCCAGCGTGAAGCCTTGAGGCTGGTCCAATAAGGCTGGATCGACTTTTCTTGAGGGGGCGTCTATCTTCCCGATTGTCTTTTCGCCGTGCGCGAAGACATTCTGGATATAGTACGTCCCCTTATAGTTTTTCTCGCCCAGATCGCGGATGATGTCATTCAAAGCCGCCTCATCCATCAAGTCGGGCGAAACCGTGGTGCGCACCTCGAACGTCACCTCGCCTTGCGCAGAGGCCTCAATCATCAACCCCAGCGACTCCTGAAACAACGGCCATAGCTTGTCCGTCCCGATTAGCCCTGGGGCCAAATGCGGCGGACATTTGTAATCCATCGCCACATAATCCAGCAGCTTTTCCTTCAAGAGCTTTTTCAGAACCTCTGGCCGTGAGCCGTTTGTGTCCAGCTTGGTCTTGAAGCCCATTTCACGCACCCTGCGGGCAATGTCGATCAGCCCCGCATAAAGCGTCGCCTCGCCGCCCGAAAAAACAACGGCGGTTAATTTGCCGCGCCGCTTCTCCAGAAAAGAGAAAAGCTCCGCCTCGTCCTTGCCGCCCTTGGCCGTCACAATGGCAGGATTGTGACAATAGACGCACCGCATATTGCAACCGGCAAACCAGACGATGCACGACATCTCGTCCGGGTAATCCAAAAGCGAAAAAGGCGTGATGTCGTAAAGAGCGGGCATGGGGTCGGGGGTCGGGATTCAGGGGGCGGGGATCAAGAAAAACGCGAGGGATAGAAAGAAGGGAGACAGGAAAGAAACCTGAGTTGCTCTCCCCCTGTCCCCCAAATTCTGACCACCCGATCCGTTTTAGCAGCACCCGCCGATACGGGCGCGGATGGCTTCTTCGGTGAAGTGGACGCGCTCACGGTGCTCGCCCTTCTTGCCGATGTTGAAGCTGTCCACGGGGCGGAAATAGCCCATGACGCGAGTCCAGACCTGCGTGCGCTCGCCGCAATGCGGGCAAGCGGGCTGTTCGCCCTTCAGGTAACCGTGCGTATCGCAAACCGAGAAAACCGGCGTGACCGTGATATAGGGCAACTGATAGTTGGTCAGCACCGACTTCACGAACTGGCGGCAAGAATCCGCCGTATCCAGCTTCTCGTTCATATACATATGCAGAACCGTGCCGCCCGTATATTTGCACTGCAACTTGTTTTGTAGGTCCAGAGCTTCGAACGGATCGTCCGTGTGGCTGGCCGGAAGCTGCGAGCTGTTGGTGTAATAGACGTTCGGGCCATCGCCAGATTGCTGGATGCCGGGGAAGCGCTTCAGGTCTTCCTTGGCGAAGCGATAGGTCGCGCCTTCCGCTGGAGAAGCCTCAAGGTTATAGAGGTTCCCCGTCTCTTCCTGATAGATGCGCAAGCGCGCGCGGATGTGATCGAGCAGACGGATCGACAAAGCAATCCCTTCCTCGTCGGCCATATCGTGCTGGCCGTCGGTGAAGTTCTCGATCATCTCGTTCATGCCGTTCACGCCAATCGTGCTGAAGTGATTGCGGAACGAGGACAGATAGCGGCGGGTATAGGGATACAGGCCGCGCTCGAACATTTCGGAGACAAAGCCGCGCTTCTTTTCAAGCGTGCTTTTGGCCATGTCCATCAGGCGGTCGATGTCGGCGATCAACGCTTCTTCATCGCCTTTGAACTTGAAGCCGAGCCGCGCCATGTTCAGCGTCACGACACCGATCGAGCCCGTCATTTCCGCCGAGCCAAACAAGCCGTTGCCGCGCTTTTGCAGCTCACGCAAGTCAAGCTGCAAGCGGCAACACATTGAGCGAACCGCATTCGGCTTATAGGCTTCGGGGTTCTCGACCAGATTCCCGTCTTCATCGCGCTTGTACTGGCTGCCGATAAAGTTCTGGAAATACGAGCTTCCAACCTTCGCGGCATTTTCAAAGATCGCGTCGGCGATGCGGTTGTTCCAGTCGAACTGCTCGGTGATATTGACCGTCGGGATCGGGAAAGTGAAGGGCTGGCCCGTGCTGTCACCTTCCGTCATCACGTCATAATAAGCCAGAACGATGCGCTCCATCTCTGGCACAAAGTCGGCATAGGTCATCTCGCACAGATTCTTGAGTTCGGGGCGACGATACTTGGCCAAAGCAAAAAGCTTGTCGGCTTCCTCTTCTTTCAGGCTGGCATAAAGATGCTCGCCACGCGCCATCGGCATCTGGGCCTTCAGATCGTCCGGCACCGTGATGTCGAGCGTCACGTTCGTGAAGGGCGACTGGCCCCAACGGGCGGGGACGTTCAGGTTATAGACGAATTGGCGGATCGCCTTCTTGATTTCCTTGTCGTCAAGCTGATCGCGGAAAACATAGGGCGCGAGATAAGTATCGAACGAGCTGAACGCCTGTGCGCCCGCCCACTCGGACTGCAAGATGCCAAGGAAGTTGGCCATCTGGCCCAAGGCTTCGCGGAAGTGGCGCGGCGGACGGCTGGACACGCGGCCCAGAACACCGTTAAAGCCCTCGGAGAGAAGCTGGCGCAAGCTCCAACCCGCGCAATAGCCAGCAAGGCTGTCGAGATCATGGATATGATAATCACCCTCACGGTGCGCGCGGCCCTCTTCCTGCGTATAGACTTCATCCAGCCAGAAATTGGCAATAACCTTGCCCGCCAGATTGTTAACCAGACCAGCGTGGCTATAGCCTACATTCGCATTCGCGTTAATGCGCCAGTCAGACTTGGAGAGGTATTCCCCCACAGACTCTGAGCAATTAATCTTAGTGCCAGCACTTTGACCTTCACGCTCAGGCTGGGCGGCAGGACGTTCAAAACGGATAACCTGAGCAGTGGCTTGATCGAGCATACATTTCCTCCCAAGGAGCCTCAAAAACGTGAGGCGGTGTTAGCAAGATTTGTGGGGACCCACAAGATGAAGACGTTAGAGACGATTAGAACACAAAATGTAGTATCAGCTCTTGATCTACATCAAGTCAAGGCAAAAAGAAAAGTTAGCCAAGCGGAACCATCCGTCCGCCCGCCTTGCCACGATAATGACACGATTGAGCCGCACCGCCGTTTGATACGGCACCGTACCAAATCGGTTAATATTAATAGCACGAGTCGCGTCATAAATAAATCCATCACGACCTCGGCAAGGAGAGAAAGCTGGGGACGGTTTTGTGCAAAAGGACGGGACAGCGCATAACGACGTGTGGAGAAGTTGGGGATAAGTATGGGGCTACGGGGCGCAGCTTCTTTAATGGATTTTGGGATCGAGACAAAAACGGCTCGTGCTGCGCCCCGCCCCCACGACACCCGATTCCTCTCCCCCTATCAATAGGTTGAAGGCCGAATCACCCTGCCGTTCGTCACCTTTCGCACAGACTGCTGGCAATCTTTGCCATATTTGCTATACTTCTGACGTAACGCAACATCATAGGCCTATGTTCATGACCACACTCAATATCTCAATGCCCGATGAGCTGCGACGTTTCATCGACACAAAGGTCAACACTGGTGAGTATCAAAGCGCAAGCGATTATCTGCGTGATTTGATCCGGCATGATCGTGAAGAAACCGAGAGGCTGCTTGTGGAAGGCCTGCAAAGTGGCTCCGCCAAACCACTGGATATGAAGGCTCTGCGCGAACGCGCTGAAAACGCCCTGTCCTCTTCGCCTGAAAATCATGCCTGAAGTACTGATTACGCCCGCCGCCGAAAGCGATCTGATCGGCTTGTGGACTTACATCGCACAGGATAACCGCCAAGCCGCCGATGCCGTTTTCGACGCCGCGCAGGAAACCTTCAGGCTCCTCCTCGCTTCGCCCCGTATCGGAACCAGTTTTCATGCCAAAAGACCGTCCTTAAAAGGGATACGCTCGTTTCCGATTAAAAACTACCCCACCTATATCGCCTACTATCGCCCAACCCAAAACGGCATAGAAATCATCCGCGTCCTCCATGGCCGAATGCAGCGCGAGAAAAGACTTTCCGCAGGGAATTAACCCTAAAACCCCGTTGCGCAAGTAATATGGCGGGCGGTATGGTGGACTTGCTTTCAATTTCAACCAAAGGATATTGTCATGTCGATTAAAAAATATGTCATTAGAGCCATCAGTGCCTTCGCCGTTGTCGCCACTTTGACGGCGTGTAACGGTGCACCTAAACCAGATGAAAAGGAAAGGGACGATATCTTCGGCCCCTTTTTTGACAACGGGACACCTCGAGACGCAGTTGGTCGCCATCTTCCCTTTGGCCCAGATGGCTGCAAGGGTGCAATCCACGTCACGGAATGAAAATCAAACCGAACAACAAAAACGGGAATAATCTCTGCTTGGTCTATGCAACAATGTCGGATGATTTTGGCACAATCCCATCTCGTGGCCTCACCTATTGCCGCCCGACCAAGAAAATCGAAACAGGTGCTGCGAGCGCGCCTACAGCAAAACAGTAATCTTTCTCGTCACCCCGCACTTGATGCGGGGTCCAGCGAGGCTGGTGGGATAAACCCCACCGCTTGACCTTTACGATCCAAACCGGCTGGGCCGCGCACATCACGCAGGCCGCGCGTCGCGCCCCCTGCTGTACGGGAAGACGAAACCGCCCACGCCTTCCCCTATTCCCTATTCCCTATTCCCTAGTCCCGCCATCCCTTCCCGTCCGGCATAGAAGCCATTGATGAAGGATAGTGAGGGGTTGAGGGCGTGGAGAGATTCTTGCACGAACGCGGCCTCGGTCTGGCCGTCCAGAAAGTCCCTGAACAACCGGGCGGTGGCGACCATGTCCATATCCTGCGGCGCGAGGCGAAAATGGGTGATGCCTTGCGCAGCCATGGCTTGCGCCTCCTCCAGCAACAGCACCGATCCGAACGAGAGCGTCTGGGTTCCGTTGACGGCATAGAGCGGCTGGCCGATGAGGCTTTGAACCTCCAGCCCATCGGGATCTTCGGCGCAGGCGCGGCGGCAATGGTCCTTGTCGCGGCCATTGGCGCGGGCATGATAACAGCGCATGGACACAGCCAAAGGCTGCCGCCCGAAAATCTGGACTTCCTTTTCGATCTGTGGCGCATGGGCGGCCAAAACGGCCAGAGCCTTGCCGTTCAGTTCGCTGGCAAAGACGATCCGCACCGCACCCTGCGCGGTCAGCGCATCCATCGCGCCCTCGTTCATCACATTGATGAAGGGCCCGACAATGAAAGGCTTGTCCTTTAAAAGCTGGACCGCCGCCACATCGTTGGCCTCGACCCAAAGGCCAGAGGCGGCCTTGTCTTTCAGAGCCTCAAGCTCGCGCGGCAGAGTCATCATGGCGAGCGAGGACAGCACCACCTGCTTGCCCGCTTTTTCCAGCCGCTCACAGACTTCCTGCACATGCGGCGCGAAAAACGGCTCGCGCTTGGAACAAACAACCTCGCCCAGATAAACACAGGACACAGGAGCCTCGTCCGCGATACGGAAATAAAAGTCCCGCATCTTCGCCGCAGGCCAGTGATAGAAAAGCGGCCCCAAGGTCAGTTGAGGCGTTAAAGGAAGGGTCATTGTTTTCACCTACGCCGCTGCCACTCGAATCTCGCCACGACCACCTACCGCCGTTTTGCGCCGTTTCGCCTTACGAATAACAATCTCGACATCGCGATCCAAGGCCGTCAGAAAGTTCATCAATCTTTCGACAGAAAATCCTTCAAGCCTGTAATGAGCCAAAGCAGAAACCTTGGGCTGTCCAACCTGTAATCGCACAGCAGCTTGCGTTTGAGTCATTTTCTTTGTCGCAATAATCTCATTAATTGCCATAGCCAATTTGAGCTTGGCCTGACATTCCGCTGCATCAGGAAACCCCAAATCCGCAAAAACATTCGCACTGCCTTTTGTTATTTTTTCCATGTTCTATCCTCCTGCCGGATGGTTACTCCGTTTTTCATAATCGCTTTGCGCTAGCTTCAGCCTTTTCCCAATCAACTCCACGTCGCCCTGCGCTGTCTTGATTCCCCGTGGTGACTTCTTTTGAAAAGCGTGAAGCACATAAACCGTCTCAGCGAACCGAACCGTGTAAACAGCCCGATAGGTATTACCATCATGATCCTCAACAATTTCAAAAACGCCACCGCCTTCACCTTTCCATGGCTTGGCTTTAGGGTGTTTCCTGCCGAATTGAGCAAGCCCCAAAGCATTGCCCATATCCCGTTGAACCGGCATCGGAAAATTCATGTAATCTTTCTTTGAGGAACCAACCCAAAAAACGGGCTTCTCGCCCCCATGCGGTACACCGGCCATCTCACCCCTCCAATTATCCCAGAAGTAGGATATTTTGTCAAGTCCAAACCTTTTACCGCCACCCTTTCTTATAGGCTCCGAGGGTCTGTTTGCCGCCTTCGGCGATTTTGTGCAGCGAGCCGGTATCGACCTCGGCGGCTCCGGCGGCGTGCGCGTCAATGGCTTTACGGAAAGTGCCGACGACTTCGGCGACATAGGCACGGCTACGCTGGCGCCCCTCGATCTTAAGCGCGGTCACGCCCGCCGCCTTGAGCTGTGGCAGAATGTCGATGACGTTCCAGCCCACCGGCTCTTCAAACAAATAGGAAGCCTTACCCTTAGCTACATAGCGTCCCTTGCACGGCGTGGGATAGGCGGCAGGCTCGCCCTTGGCAAACTTGTTCAGCGTTACGCCGCCAAGACAGGAATGGATGCAGTCGCCCTCTTCTTTATAGGCAACATGGCTTGCAGGCGCGCACACACCCTCGCTGCTCGGCGACAGGCCGGTGAGATAGGAGGACAGGAAGCACCGCCCCTCCGACATCGTGCCGACGCTGCCGAAACAGAAAACCTCTGTCTCGATGCCGATCTGCTCAATGATAGCGGCGACTTCGGCCAGCTCTAGAATACGCGGCAGAACAACGCGCTTGATCCCGAACGTATCGCGATAAAAAGCGATGGAAAGCGGATTGGACGCCGCCGCCTGAACCGACAAATGGCGGCGCAAATCGGGGTGACGGCGCGTGGCATAATCCAAAAGGCCAATATCGGCCAGAATCACCGCATCCACGCCGACAGCGGCGGCGTTGTCGATGGCGCGATGCCACGGCTCTGGCTCGCCCGCAATCGGAAAGGTATTGATCGCGACCAGCACCTTGCGCCCGCGCTCGTGCGCATACGCGACCCCCTCGGCCAGCTCCTCCACATCAAAGTTCAAACCGGGATAATTCCGCGCGTTCGTGCAGTCCCGAAACCCGCAATAGACAGTATCGGCTCCGGCATCAATCGCGGCGCGCAACGCGGCAGGCGTTCCGGCGGGGCAAACGAGTTCAAGATAAGGTGCGGCTGAAGACTTTGTCATGACGTTGCTTTTTCCTCTTCCTGCTGCACTTCCGTGTGAAGCACCCCGTGCCTGCCCGTAAACCGCGCCCTGAGCCGCCGGGCTGCCGTATCCATCAAACTAATCGCCACCCGCGCGGGCTGCGCAAACGGCCCACACAGCGAGGTAATCTCGGTAAACAGATCAATCTCCTCGCGGTCCAGCGTGTTGCGCAAGGCGACAATCACTTCGGTATCGCCCGCAATCGCGATCTCGCGCGAGAAAAACAGATTGTCGCCATCGGCCCGCCCTTCCAACATATCAACCAAAGCCTGCAACGAACCGCTAATGCTCGCCGACGGCGGAGCCGTGTCGTCCACATTGATCACGTCGAACAAAACAGGCTCCTGCCCTAGAACAAGCTTGAAACCATGGGGCATATCAGTAGGCTTCAAATGCACCGCCGCAGGATTGAGACGCGCCAGATTGGCAAACAGCTTGGCATGGCGCGCGCGCATGCGCCGCATCACCACGCCGATGGCCTTGGACAAAACAGGCGCAGGCATCAGGCTCATCGCGGCGCGGGCAAAAGGAACGGGAAGTGGCTGAGTGGACATGGACAGGGTTCCTGTAGGGATTAAACAACGCAACACAACACTTCACTCTTAACGAGCTTGATAAACGCTCTAAAAACTGTGTCATCCCCGCTTTCGCGGGGCTGACACAGTTTTATAGGGCCTACCAACTCTTCAAGAACAAGCCATATAGCAATAGAATCAGACTCTACCCTTACTCCTTGACGTAGATCAAGAACAGGGGTGTCATGGCCCAATCACAAAGGAATCATAAGACCAACCATGCCGCAAGAGATACTCCCGACCCTTGACCTGCTGTATGACCTGCAAACCGAGCGGGGACTTGCGCTGATTCCGCCCCACCAGTGGCACCATATCGCGCCTGCGCAGTTCCAGACGCAGTCCCGCCAAACAGATGCCGCGCTGGCCCGCGCCCAACAAAACAGCCCCGATTTCTGGACCATCCTGCCCGCCCGCTTTTTCGAAGCCTTCGCCCAAAGGGTCAACGATTCCTTCCGGCGAAACCAGAGCGTGGATTCCCTGATGGAATGGTACCGGCTGAATCTTGAATACCCCATCCACCAAATGGCCCTGAGCCAGCTAACGGGCCATGCGTCCTTCACGCCCTCCCAGACCAGCGCGCTGATCCATTTTATCGCCGCCCTGTCTTATCTGGCTCACGTGCGCGATATCGGGGTGAATATCTATACGAAGGCCGAGATTTCGCTGGCGGACAACAGCCGCCTGAAAAACGCCGCGAGTGCCTATCTGGCGCGGGAAAGACTCTATCTGGGCCTTGCAGACGAGCCACTGAAACAACTGATCGACGCTGGCTCCCTCCCATCTGATGTGCCCATCGGGACGTTGCACGAGATCGTGCGCAAAATCAAAAACGGCTATGCCAAGGGCGTGATTGCCAGCACCCCGCTGCCCGACTGGATGGCTTTGTTCAATCAGGAGGTGCAAAACCTCCGCGCCGCGCTGGCCCGCAGCATTGACAAGCTCTCCGAAAGAGGAAGCGATCTGGCCCAGCAAAACGAAACGCCGCAGACCCTGAGCAGCGATATCGAGCAACGCCTGACCCAGATCGGGAATCTGCCTCTGTTTCGCGGCCTGACCGAAGCCACCCTGCGCAGCCTGCTTAAGGGCGGCAAACTCGTCGTCGCCGAAAAAGGCGATGTCCTTCTGACCCAAGGGGAAAGCGTCAACCGCCTTTACATCGTTCTGGACGGCTGGGTCAAAACCGTCAAAATGGCGGCTAACGGACAGGAAGCCGTCCTTCAAATTCTCGGCAAAAGGGATGTCATCCTTGATACGGGCTTCCCCAACGTGCCGCTGTCCGGCCTGACGGCCAAGGCCGTGACTGAGGCCAATATCCTATCCCTCTCGCTGGCGACCTTTCGCGATCATGTCAGCCGCAACCGTGAGCTGGCGCAAAATCTTCTGGCCGCGACAAGCCAACGGCTGCAACGGCTGATTGGCCAGTTCGAGCAAATCACGCTGAAAACGGCAGCCGAGCGCGTCGGCTGGTTCCTTGTGAATCTGCATCTGGAAACCGGCCTTGAGGGAGCCCCGCTCACGCTCCCCTTCGACAAAGCCTTGATTGCTTCGTTCCTTAACATCAAGCCCGAAACACTCTCCCGCACGCTGACCGAGTTCAAAAAGCAAGGCTTCATCATCGACAAGGACAAGATAATCCTGCCCGGCCCACATGCGCTCTGTGCCTTCTGCGATCCCGAAATGGCCGTCCGCTGCTGCCGCGCCGAGGCGGCCAACTGCGCCCCCATCCGCCAAGTCAGGCGCAGCGAAGGGAAATAGCCTAAACACAAAAAAGGGGCACCGAACGGTGCCCCTTACTTTATCGTCGGGAATCCGGTTGTCGCTTACGGCTTGACCGGGCCCTTGACTTCATCCTTCACCGGAACGGCACTGGCAGCA
>JAQUHK010000156.1 GCA_028683655.1 Alphaproteobacteria bacterium | reverse complement strand
ATAAGTTCACTATGTTCTTACGAGCGCGTACCAGGTATACTAGAAACCAACCCCAGTAATGACACGGAGACACGAATATGACCGACTATGATTATGACGCCAACAGCGACGCTGCGCCGACCCCGGACATGAAGGACGGCACGGTTGTTCCGAGCTACGTCTCGTTCCGACCCGAGCCGGGCGAAGTGTTCGAGTACACGGGCGAGCTCAACGAGTACGAAGTCATGGATGGCGGACGCCGTCTGTTCTTCAAGGGCACCCAGCTCGCCTACCTCTCGTCCGAGCGGCCAGGCGTCTCGCGCTGGACGGACATCAGCATCTTCATCACGACGGCCAAGCAGTTCATCGTCAACAAGATCGGTGTCAGCGCCATCGTGCACCTTTCGACCTGCTCGTCAATCGCCAACAAGACGCTGCCGACCCCCTTCACCGCTCATGGGACCGAGATCTCGATCGAGGACCGCGACCCGTGCCCGATCTGCAACCCGGATGTGAAGTTCCAGCTCGAGAATGACCCGGCATCGCTCCGCATCGAGCGTGACCGGCACTGGACGGGCGTCTCGTCAAACGCGGCCGGGCTCATCGAGTCGATGTACGTGACGCGGAACGGCACCCGGAACCTGCCCTCGCTCGCAGCGGGCACACTCGAGATGGCTGCCAGGCATAACAAGGACATCCACGACGCGCTCATGACGACACGAGTCGCCTGACATGCCCGAAAAGCACGAGACGATCCGCGAAGACAACTCACCGGTTGTCAAGGGCGATGACGTCTGGTGGACATACGGCGCCTTTGGCATGAACACCGGCAAGGTCGTCGGCTACACGGACACAACCCAACTCGTTGCGCTCGTCAAGCGAGGACGGGAACATGTGCAGATTCCTGTCGAAGCGCTACGGAAATTGATACTTCAGCGCTAAACTGTGGTATACTAGACATAGACACGAACTGTCACGATACGAAAGGCACACATGATCATTCAGCTCGAAGGCGTCGACGGGGCGGGTAAAAGTTACCTCGCAACCCATCTGCTCAACACGTGGCGAGATATCAGCCCCGCGCATGAAGCACTTCTCGTCCACACGGGACCTCCCGGAATCTGGGATGACGATGACATGTCGCTCGCTGATTGGCGGAAGTACTGTTTTCTTCGTCTGAAGGCCGTCATCGACATGGTCGAGGCTCACGACGCGCGCCGACTGCTCGTCATGGACCGAGGATCATGGGGCTCGCCCGTGTACGGCCAGCTTTTCCGACCCGATGTCAACGAGGACGGGTTTGGCGATCTCGGTAAGAAGTACTTCACACTGCTCGAAAAGCTCATCTACGCTAAGGGCGGGATCACCGCTCACATCTCTCCACCGTTGGAAACTGTTCTCGTGCGCACACTCGGACGGGCTGAAGGCGAAGACGAGTTCCTGGATCAGCAGATCGGTTCACGTGAAAAGCAGATCACGGACATCTACAACGGATACTACAGCTTCATCCATGATAATATCGACATTCTCGACTCGTACGCGGGTTCGGGAGTCTTCACATCGTCCAAGCTGATCTCCAAACTGCCCGGCTACGAGGGCTTCACCGCTGACAAGACAGGAATCACTAATGGCTGAGCATCTCAAGTATTCGAGTCCGTACGCGCATTACGGGTACCTCATCTACCACGTCGTCTCAGAGGGTCGCAAGCTCAGCTCACGCGCTGGTGACATGGTCGAGCTCGAGGACATGATGATCTCGTACAGTTCACCGCGCCACATGCCGCCACAGCGTTCCCGCACAGCGGACCTCATCGGACTGATTGAGGGCGTCCAGCTTATCGCCGGCGTCTCAGAAGACGCTCTCATGATGCGTCTGTTTCCGAAGATGCTAGAGTTCACTGACTTCGAGTCGTCATACGGCAAACGCTCCGGTGCACACGGCCAGATCGCCAATGTGCTGTCACAACTCGAGACGAATCCGGACACACGCCGCGCCGTTCTCTCTATCTGGGACTCGGAGCTCGACTCCACCGGTGAGGGCGCAGATCGTCCGTGCACGCTCAGCATCGGATTCCGTCGTCGGCCCTCTCCGCTCGGCGTGGATGGTGTCACCGGATCCGATGAAGTACTGAACATGACCGTGACGATGCGCTCCAACGACGTCGTCCGTGGAGTATATGGGGACAGCATCCAATTCATGCTGCTTCTCAACACGTTCGCTGCTGCTCTCGGCGTCAATGTCGGCACATACGTCCATCACGCACAAAGTCTGCACGTGTACCAGAGTGACATGGACGACGACACGGTGCTCAAGTCCATTCAAAAGATGGCCAATCACATGCCGACCGAACTCAAGTCACGCACGATCAAGCCACTCGCGTTCCCGGGCTGGAATCACGAACAGATCAAGGAAGAGTGTCTGACGATTCTCGACTTCGAGAATGAGCGGGTGCGTCCGAAGACCGAGTTCGGCAACCACATCCGCAACGAGATGAAGTGGCGTCTCGCGCAGGTGACGAAGAACATCCCGGCGTCATGAGTTCCCGGGAACGTCACCTCGCCCAGGCCCGAGCTGAGCATCTTCTTCGGTCTGCTAAACTGTCCAGAGATCACGACATGCATATCTCCGCGGATCGTTTCATCATGTTCGCAAAAGAGATCATGAAAGATCGTAAGGTCGTTGATCTGGAGAAACTCAAAACAATGCTGGCTGAGCTGGAGAACGAGACTGCTTCTCCATTGGTATAGAATAATCTGACACGATACAGACGAAAGAGAACACATGCCACATATTGTCATCAAACCGCGCAAAGATGTCAACGAATACATCATGTGGTCTACTGTCAATGACAGCCCAGCCTCGAAGGTCATGACTCGTGATGAGGTGTTTTATCATCTTATGGAGAGTCAAAACGGGATGAAGGTGAACATACACGATCGTCTCGACCGAGCAGACGCATCCGGTCTGTCTGTAGTCTATGACCGCAGACTGAAGTGGGACACCGAAGAGTTCGTTCGTATCGAGACGATTGATCGCTACATCACTGGGTGGGTCAAATTCGAAAATCTGGGACGACTCGCCGATGCGATCTATCACCGCAATTGGACTGTTGTTGACGATATTGTCAGACGCACGACGAGTGATGCGTGATGCCGCATTCACTCGAACCCCGCCCTTCATGGGATAGCGTCTGGATGCAGACGGCAGAAGCCATCGCAAAACGTTCCAAATGTTCACGGGCACAGGTTGGCGCTGTGATTGTTGATGCACACCAGAATGTACTCAGCTGCTCGTACAACGGCCCGCCTCCGTCATGGCCAACCCCGACCGACTCATGTCAAGACTGGTGTCCGCGAGCTCAGTCCGAGGTTACCTCAGGTATGAGCTACGACACCTGCCCGGCAAGCCATGCAGAGGCCAATGGAATTGCTCGAGCAGATAGTCAAAGACTCACCGGTGCCACGTGCTACATCACCGGCTCATGCTGTATGACATGCGCCAAGTTGCTGGCTGCGGCTGGAATTACACGCATTGTCCATAAGGTTTTACCTTCAGACAGTCACAGAGACCCGGAGAGGGTTGAGGCGTTTCTACGACAATGCGGTGTTGAGGTTGTAAGAGTGTGATAGGATAGATTCAGACACAGACAGGGAGACACGATATGCCAGACTACTCAGACGAGGTCCCGTTCGGTGAAACTAAGCTTGGATTTGTAGACTGCTGGGACGATGCACAAGAATTCATGCGATGGTTAGGTGAAAGAAAACCCGATAATCTTATTGCGTTTGACACCGAGACCTCCGGGATCAACCCACGAGATCCGGGCGCTCGTATTCGTCTGGCTCAGTTTGGGTCTGTAAATGAGGGCTGGACACTGGACTATCAGAAGTGGCCAGGACTTGTTAGAGAGGTTCTAGAGCGTTATGACGGAAAAATAGCAATGCATAACGCCAAATTCGATATGAGTTGGATGGCTATTCACAATCCAGGCATGATTATGCCGTGGTCAAAAGTGCACGACACTATGATTCAAGCCCGTCTGTACGACAATGAAGCATCTGCAGCACTGAAGCAACTCGGTGTCAAGCACTTCGGTAAGGAAGCGGCAATCGGCCAAAAGATGCTCGAAGAGGGCATGTCCACCAATAATTGGACTTGGGACACGGTTCCGCTCGACTTTGCACCATATTCGCAGTATGCCGCGCTAGATACAGTGTTGACCGCAAGAATGCATCGCCGTTTTCATGAAGTACACTCCGGCGCATTCCGCCAAGCTTACGAACT
>JAQUHK010000155.1 GCA_028683655.1 Alphaproteobacteria bacterium | reverse complement strand
ATACGCCACGACACGAACCTGCTGACCCGGACGCGTCCAGCCTAAGCCGGAGGCCAGTGGGTCCCTCCACGTATTTTCGGGCAATCTGGTTAGGAAAGAACTACGTAAAATACCAGAAAAAAGGTAATTTGTCAAGCCTGAGCTTCACAAAGGTAGCAAGGCTTGGTGCAAAACGCAAAAAGCGCGGATTACGCGCTTTGGGCTCCTTGTTTGGATTTGATAATTTTAACCCTGACATTGCGGAACAGCCGTTTCTCCGGAGGTTTCTCCGGTTCTGATTCGACCTTCACTACGATACGGAAACCATCTTTTAAGTTGATTTTGTACATATCGTTCTGAACACACGAATGATTCATGTGTTCGGAACAATGCTGGAGATATCGGCTCCAGCGAAAAGTGATACACCAGCCGATACTGGTTTACTGCGTTCCGAGATTCACGCCTTACTCGGATTGGCGGGGGCGATGCTTTCGTCCCATAGATCCCACCACTTTCGCCGTAGGGCAGGTGGCGCGCCTAGTTCGATTCTGCGAGAGCATCTCTTAGGTCAAATCGTTGTTCCCTTCTGGTTTTTTCCATAAGCATGGAACGCGAGGGGCGCGCTAGCAGCGCTGACGATTCTCGTGTTCCGCCCAGTAACATCTTCAGACAATCTCCGCGGAATCCACTCCGCGCCTCCTTCCTGATCCGATGATAGCGCCCAGCGGTGTAGCGCCGCGCTCGCGCAAAGTCGCTGATGGTCAGCTGATCGCCGGATCGATTAGGGGTTGTGCGTTTGCGGTAGGATTTCTATTTACGGATACGGGGGCATTGCCTCGTCCTTGTCTGCCGCATAGTCGTCGCGGCCGTTTGAAAGTTTCTACACTGTGTAGTTCAGACAATGGTCGCGGAAGACATCCGCAGAATCTCCTTTCGTACAGGCCGGCTCATCGACGAACCTGCCTAGGCGGTTGTTGTTGAAGGTTCAAATTCCAGATCGAGCTGGCGAGATGCGCACATTAACTTTCGTCGCGGTTCGCGGGCTCGAGGGGAATGCCGAATTGGGTTCGGCGAGAGGGGTGAAAGGTTCAGGAACAGTTGAGGGGTTGAGCGGGCGCTTCGGCTTGCTGGCGATACTCGAGCTCCTTGCGGTAGGCGTAGAAGATTTCTCCCACGGCGTCGCGCGAGGCTGCGCTCTCTGCCAGCTCCTTGGAGTCGAAGCTGAACAGGAATTCGTGTTCGTAATCGTCGAATTCGTCGTCCAGAACGCTGACAGCTTCCTGGAGTTCTTCCTGACTCATCTGGGTAGCTTTTTTGACCGCTTCGAGAAAACGAGAGCTGGGCTGGGAAGATGACATGTCGTCCTCCGGGGTGGGTTCAGCCGTCTTGAAATCACGAATTGCTTCATGAGTTCGAGACTGCGCCGGAGGAGAGCATCAATGGATTGGCGGGTTGTCGACCGGGTGAGGGTCGGGCCGATTTTCCATTGAGTGACTTTTACGTAAGTCGTTTCTCCGGCTGTGCAACCAAACGATGGCTGCAAATGTTTTAGAAGGTACTAGGTCGCAAGCGGGACCCTTGCGCTTGTCTTACATCGCGAGAAGTCTCAACGATTCCTCCTTGATCCGTGTGAGCGGGGTTCAGAGTTGTGGAACGCGAGGGTCGTGCTAGCAGTGCTGTCGATTTCCCGGATACGGGGGCATTGTCTCGTCCTTGTCTGCCGCGTAGGCGTCTTCAGTCGGCGTCAGTGCCGGCTGAGCTTCCTCGAGAATCCGACGATGCGGCCCGGCTCGCAGATGTTGGGGTCGGGTTCGCGGCGGACCTCAATGGGGTCCTTCAGGATCACTTCGTGGTCGAGGACGAACCGGGGCTGCGTGTGCAGCCGGCTGTCCACGACGGGGACGGGGAGGCGAGCAGTGTCGTTGACCTTGTGCCGGCGAACGACGCCGCGGGCAACCTTCTCGTACAGGTACTTGGCCATTCGCATCTCCTGTGGGTCAAAGGTTCAATCCTTATCGACTGGCTTGAAACCACGAAGTGTTTCATGGCCTCGAGCCAGCGCTGGAACAAGAATCTGTTCCAGCGAGGAGGAGTTGTTGGCATCGGTGGGGATTTCACCCACACTCATCCCTGACGACCGAGCGGTCCCGTAGGCCTGCGCCTTTTATGTATTAGTCAGGCGATGCCGCGTTAGGGACCGAAATCGATCCGCAACGCGCCGTCGCCTGGATTCTCCAAACTGACGCAGAGGGGACGTGGAGCGGCCGAAGCCGTCCAGAGTCCGTGGGGCCGTACTATTAGCAAGAACCAGTCGAAACCGGTTCAGCTAGATTCCGTCCCCGACCGCTCCGGATACCTTGCGGCACCGGAACAAGCCCTCTCCTCCACGTCAGTGGGGAGAATTTTCATCCCTGGGAATACGAAGGGGATAGCCGCTAGCCGAGGCTAGGGGATATCCGTGGCGCTTACTTCCGGGCTGAGCCAGCCGGAGCCGACTTATGCCTGGTTTCTGCGGCCTTCTGCAACGAGGTCCGTTATTGGCGGATATCGCTGCAAGATTTCCTCCTCCGTGTTTCCAGAGACGAAATGCTGCTTGTAAGGCGTTCTGTCGGTTTCATTCTCAGAACGGGATAATATAGCACCTTTCGACCATCTTGTCAAGGGGTCACTTGCAACATTCAATATATAAATAGTGTTAATTTAGCTATAAAATTAGGAAAAGTCGCAAAAAACCTGGATTTTTGTAAATAAAAAAGCTTACGAAAATGGGGGTTTGGGGGATTGCCGGTGGGCGCGAAACGTGGTATCAAGGATTAACGTCCTTTCCACTAAGACAGGTGACCATGGGATATCGATCACCGAGATTGAAGGAGCGCAGGCCCAACAACCGCAAGAACCACTCACAAGTCCGGCACGCCCATGAAATCGGGCGCTATAAAGAGGGCTTAGCGATGCGAGCCTTGCATTGCATGCTGCTGCCCAGCTGGATCAGGGATTACTCCCGATGCAGTCGGGAAGAAGACATGAACGGCAAAGACCTCCGTATCCTCACTGATATGGGTGACGTGTTCATCCAGATTAAGAGTTCGATGGAGGGTGTCGAGAAGTATCTGAAACGCGGTCCCCGGAAATTCCCGGTCGCTATCGTCATCATCGAAGAAGGCGAAAACCTGGAAAATGTGGGGCAACGCATCTTGAAGGCTGCAGAAGGCCTTCGCAACGAGCTGTACCAAGAGACCATGCATTCCATGGCTTCCTGAAACGCAACTACCATCACGGCCTGAGGCTTCGCGCTTCAGGCTATTTTTATTGCAGTTTAAGACATAATTTTTGCCCTGAATTAATGTAAGTACTTAACTTGACTCGACCTCGAAAGTTTGGCATACTGCGCGGGCCAACTTAGCGACTTGCCAAATGAAAGATATCCTGCAGAGCTTTCATTTGTCCGGTCGCAAAATTGTCTTTCCATCGCGAATGTCCACGTAACTTCCATAGCCGCAAACTCCGTGTCCTGAAACGGTAGTTTTTGTGGCTTCTTACGTGTAGCGGTGGGGCCCCCGTCTTCGTCGGGGGACTTACTCAAAACGCGGCCGTCCCCGTCTCGCCGGCGCCTTGCTCACTCCGCCAGTCCTGTCCGCTTGTCCGAGGCCTGAACGGGAAGGTACGAGACCGCAAACAAGCTTTCATGCAAAAGACGGTATTCCGGCGCCAGCCCATCACGGATGGAGAGCGTCGTTACTTCACCGCGTCGCGAGACGCCATGGCGCTGCCCGACCTCATCGAGGTGCAGAGGCAGAGCTACCGCTGGTTCCTAGAGACAGGGATCAGGGATCTGATGCACGAGATATCGCCGATCCGGGACTTTATCGGACGCGACCTCGAATTGTCGTTCGTGGATTATTTTCTTGACGAACCGAAATTCGACGAGAAGACGTCGCGGGCCAAGAACATAACTTACGATGCTCCGCTGCGCGTGAAGACCAGGTTGGTCAACAAGCGTACGGGCGAAACCAAGGAACAAGAAGTCTACCTTGGTGATTTGCCTGTGATGACGGAACGCGGCACGTTCATCGTGAACGGCATCGAGCGTACCGTAGTTTCACAGTTGGTGCGTTCCGCCGGTGCGTTCTTCACGGCCGAATTGGTGCGCAACCGCCGCTACTACGGAGCCAAGGTCATCCCGAATCGCGGAGCCTGGCTGGAATTCGAGACCGATTCGAACAACGTGATCTGGGTGAAAATCGATCGCAAGCGCAAAGTGGCTGCCACCTCGCTCTTGCGGGCTTTCGGTTATTC
>JAQUHK010000034.1 GCA_028683655.1 Alphaproteobacteria bacterium | reverse complement strand
TTCAGGATCGCTCTTAATATGCGCAAATCGCGGGAAAAGGTGCGCGTTCTTGTTGTCGAAGACCAGCTTTTCTCGCGCAAAATCCTGACCGAGCTTCTTCAAAAGGACTTCCTTGTCGATGCGGCGTCCTCAGCGAAAGAAGCCATGCGACTCTATATGGAAAATGCGCCGGATATTGCTCTGCTCGATATCGAACTGACCGACGATAGCGGTCATACGCTGGCCCGCTTCATCAAAGCCATCGACCCTGACGCCTTTATTGTGATGGTAACAGGCAACAATTCCGTAGAGGATGTCGCCTTGGCCAAAAGCAACGGTGTGAACGGCTTTATCGTCAAGCCCTATAACAAATCCAAAATCTTCGAATGTATCGACAAATACCTGATAGCGCACCCTGAACGCCAACCAAAAGGACAAGTGTGATGACCGACCCCGTCAATCTTGACAACCTCCATGAAATGACCGGCGGCGATAGTGAACTTGAAAAGGAACTGTTCACCGTCTATCTTGGATCGGCTGAAGAATGCCTTACCGCCCTTCACGCCAATCAAGGCGCGGGAGGAGAAGAAACATGGCGTACGCAAGCCCATGCATGGAAAGGCATGAGCCTCAATCTGGGGGCCGAGAAATTGGGCGGCCTGTGCGCCACAGCCCAAATGAACCATCTGGCCCCGCCCGATGAAAAAGCCAAAATGCTGGCCGAGATCGAAGCGGAATTCGCGCAAGTCAAGGACTTCCTGAAAGACAAAACCTAAAGAAAGCCCTGCCCTCCTGTTGTTTTTAGCGGGCTTCCAGCAAGGCGCGTACACGCGTGGCCACCAGATCAACATCCCGAAGCGGCTGGTAAATCCAATGCTCGACATCCCCCCTGAAGGGACGGGTCAGTCCATCGTCACGCAAAGCCTGATGAAAGAGCCTGAACTTGCACGATCCGCCAAGCAAAGGAACGACATGCACCGGTTTGCCTGTAGCGCAGGCCTCAGATGTCATATTGACCGAGTCCGCCGTCACAACGATAGCGTCCGCCCATCCGAGCATCCCGTAATAGGGATTTTCTCCACCACCTGACCACAGGACATGGGGCACATCCCTTATTCTCTCGCGCAGCAGATTAAGAGATTTTTCCCCCGTTCGGCGCGAGGAGGTGAGCATCAAGCTGCCCCCCGTCTGGCGGGCCACCGCCACAAGCTGATCGGCCAGCCGAGCCATATCGCGCTCGGAAAACTGATATACCGAATTGGCCCCGCCGATGAGAACGGCGATTCGCGGAGATGGTAATTTTTCAAACAGGTCATGAAACCGCTCACGCTCTTCGATCAGAAGGGCCGGGGTCACCCGATGCAGGGAACCGCGCGTCGTAACAACATTCTCGCCCAGCACGCCGTCATGGCGCGGCAAGGCTACTAGATCAAAACGCGAAGGGTCGATCACCGGATTTTGGATATGAACGGTAAGGGTTCGCTTGCCACCATTTTGACCTGAGGCGCGGCGCGCCAGAAGACAGGCCATAGCTCCCGCCCGCCCCGATGCGATCATTAAATCAGGCCATGGCGGTGCGATCTCATCCCCTCTGGATGAAAAAGCATGGCTCAAACCACACCGCAAAAAGGGAGAAAGCTGTTTCCATGGGGTCACAAGCGAAACCCGCTTGATGACAGGATCAAGCCCCAAGGCATGGGCCAGCCCCAGACATTGATTCTCCATGCCGGCAACGCCTGCGGTGACGACCCAGCAAGAAACTTGGTTCTTTGTGGACATCTGTTTATGATCCCCTCTTGATAATTTGATCCCGGCACTTTACGAGATACGCATGAAGAACGTCAAACTTGATCGCATAGACCTTACCATCCTGCACGAAATGCAGAAAGATGGCCGCATTACAAATGTCGAACTGGCGGAAAAGGCGGGCATCTCTGCCCCGCCATGCCTGCGCCGTGTACGGGCACTTGAGGAAGCGGGCTTTATCCGCGGCTATCACGCCGATATTGCACCCGACAAAATGGGCTTTGGTATGACCGTCTTCATTCATGTAGGCCTTGCCAACCATGCCGAAAGCGATTTACTGCACTTTGCCAAAACAGTCGAGGGGTGGCCTCAGGTCCGTGAAAGCTATATGCTTACGGGTGATTCCGATTTTCTGCTGAAGGTCGTAGCCGAAGACTGGGAAGCTTTCCAAAAGTTCTTGACCTCCCAATTGGCGAGTGCCCCCAACGTCAACCACGTCAAATCGTTCCCGACCATGCGCCGGACCAAATATGAGGCCGGCATTCCCATCCCGCCCAAGGACAAGCCTTTGCCCAATGGATAAGGCCTCGCACGAGGACATATGCTTCTTTCCGGTTGCCGCGCTGGCGACCTTTTATCAGGGAGACTTCTTTTGCTCGCCTCATTAATTGTTCACCTAGTCGATTTCAGCCGTCGCTTTGCGCTGGCCGTGGTTTTGGTCACCCTTGTTGCCGCGACGGCAATGGGTGTTTACGTCTCCCACACGATCAAGATCAACACCGATATTGACCAGTTGATGGCGACGAAACTGGATTGGCGGCAAAGAGAACACAACCTGGCCGCTGCCTTCCCGCACAAACAGGATCGGCTCGTCATCGTCGTGGACGGCGTCAATGCCGATGCCGCCGAGGACGCCGCCAGCCGCCTCGCCGATGCCCTGAGCGATAAGCCAGACCTTTTCAAAACAGTCTCGCGCCCCGACAACATCCCCTTTTTCAGGCACTATGGCTTGCTTCTTCTGCCTGAGGCCGCGTTGTCCGAAATTCTGGATACACTCATCAAAGCCCAGCCGATGTTGGGCAGCTTGGCGCGTGATATGTCGCTGCGAGGTCTATTCTCGACGCTTAGCCTCGCCCTTGAAGGCGTCAAACGCGGCGAAACCGATTACCAAACGCTGGCCCCTTCCTTTAATCTGATTGCCGAAACGATCGAGAAAAACCTGAACGGCCAGGACACACTCCTGCCTTGGCAGAGCATGATGTCGGATCATCAGCCGACGCTGCGCGATACGCGCAAATTTATCATCACGCAGCCTGTGCTGGATTTTTCGGCCCTTTCGCCAGGGCAAAAAGCCCGTGACGAAGTCAAGCAAATCGCGACTCAACTCGGCCTGACCCCCGAGCATGGGGTAACGGTGCGCCAGACGGGCTCGGTGGCCCTGAATGACGAAGAGTTTGCCAGCGTCGCGGAAGGAACCGAACTGGCGACAGCAGCCTCGGTGCTTCTTGTCGTCCTTTTGCTCTTTCTGGCCTTGAAATCGCTGCGCCTGATCTTGCCCATTCTTTTGACGCTCTTTGTTGGGCTCATTGCTACGACGGCTTTTGCCATGGCGGCGGTTGGGTCGCTTAATCTGATATCGGTTGCCTTCGCCGTCATGTTCGTGGGCATCGCTGTCGATTTTGGAATCCAATTTGGCGTACGGCTGCGCGACGAACATCACAAGGAGCCGGACACAGCCACGGCCATGCGCAACACAGCAAAGCTGATCGCCTCGCCCCTGACTTTCGCCGCGGCGAGTTCGACGCTCGGGTTTTGGGCCTTTCTGCCGACGGATTATCGCGGGGTTTCTGAACTGGGGCTGATTGCGGGAGCAGGGATGGTGATCGCTTACCTCCTCAACCTCACTTTGCTGCCTGCGCTTTTGTCGCTCTTCAAGCCGCCCGCCGAGCCGGAAGCCGTCGGTTATGCATGGATGGCTCCGCTGGACCGGTTCATTGAAACCAAGCGACAGCCCTTGACCTATGGGCTAGCGGCACTTGGGCTTCTTGCCGTCCTGACAGCCAGCCAAATCCGCTTCGACTATGACCCGCTCAACTTGAAAAATCCGAACGCCGAGTCCGTTTCGACGCTCTTCGACATCATGAAGGACCCGAACGCCTCGCCCTATACGATCGAGATTCTCGCAGCCACTCTAGACGAAGCCAAACAGTTGGCTGCGAAACTAGATGCCCTGCCCGAAGTCGATCACACGATCACGCTAGCCAGCTTTATCCCCGACGATCAGGACTCCAAACTCGCCTTGATCGACGATGCCAACTTTCTTTTGGGGCCGACGATCAACCCCGAGGCCTATCTGATCCCTCCGACACCGACCCAGCAATTCGAGGCCATGTCGACCATCACCGACAAGCTGCGCAAGCTCGGCTCCGACAAAAAAGAAGCCGTTCGCCTTGCCGACGCCATCGGCAAGGTCATCGAAGCGGATGATCTCTCCGTCCTTGAGAAGGTCCAATTCAATCTGCTCAGCGGGTTGAACAATTATCTGGGCAGCCTGCACACGCTGTTGTCCGCCGAGGCTATCACGCTAGACAAGATCACACCCGACTTGAAAAACGACTGGGTAACCAAGGATGGTCGCGCCCGCATCGAAGTCCATCCCAAGGGGAACGCCCGTGATCCAGAGGTTCTGGACGCCTTCACCAAGGCCGTTCTGGCCGTCGCGCCTGAGGCCAGCGGGACTGCCGTTTCCATTCAAGGCTCAGGCCAAACGGTGTCCTCGGCCTTTTTAGAAGCCGGTCTTCTGGCCTTGCTGGCCATCGCTTCACTGGCCATGCTCGTCCTGCGCAAGATTAAAGACGTTATCAGGTTGTTAACGCCGCTTCTGTTCGCCGGAGCCCTGACCCTTGCAACCATGGTGTTGATTCACCTTCCCTTAAACTTTGCGAACATCATCGCCCTGCCGCTTTTGCTTTCTCTTGGCGTGACTTATGCGATTTATTTCCTGTCTTACTGGAAGGATGGACAGGTCAATCCGCTGCAATCCAGCATGGCGCGCGCCGTCTTGTTCAGCGCGGGAACAACCCTTGTGGCTTTTGGATCACTCTCTCTTTCGTCACACACTGGAACACGGGGAATGGGTGAATTATTAACCCTTGCGCTGCTATATTCTGTTCTTGGTACTTTTCTGGTACTGCCGGTCTTGCTAGATCGCTCGCCTTCCGTTAAACAGTAAAAAGAGGATGTGATTCTGTCCTTCGTCTTTTGATTTGGCCCCCGAGGAAATCATGATTGCCCGTCGTCCGTCTTTGCTTACTCTTTCGCTTGTCGCCTTTTTGGCCCTGTCCGCTTGCTCGTCGATGCCCAAATCCGAGACCGAGCTGGTCGAGGGCCGCATGGTCAATGACCCGATCGAGCCCGTCAATCGCACCATCTTTGATGTCAACGATTTTCTGGACCGCTTGCTGATCCGCCCAATGGCAGAATTGTACCGCGTGATGGTTCCGCCGCCCGTGCGTGATCGCGTGGCCTCAATCCTACACAATATGGGTGAGCCCGTCATTATGGCCAACAACCTGATGCAAGGCGAAGTCTCAAGTGCTGGCACAACGCTCAGCCGCTTCCTGATCAACACAACCATCGGCGGTGGCGGTATGTTTGAAGTCGCCAGCGGTTATGGCTTTGAACGTCAGACGGGTGACTTCGGCCAGACCCTCCACGTCTGGGGTGTCGGCGAAGGTCCCTATCTCGTCCTCCCACTCTTTGGGCCTTCTAACATGCGCGATGCTGTTGGCCTAGGCGTCGATACGGTCATGTCGCCGTGGAAATATGTCGTGGCTTATGGCGACACCACAATCGAAGATACCTTCACCATCGCGGATGCGGCAGCTTCTGGCCTGACGCGCCGCGAGGCGAATATCGAGGGGCTGGATGCCCTGCGCGAGGGTTCGCTTGATTTCTATGCCCAGATGCGTAGCGTTTACCGTCAGCACCGTGCCAAACAGCTTGGCGTGACACAGCTCCATGAAGCACCCGTTTTCGAAGATTATGACGCTGAAAACAGCACTCCTGTTCTTCGTTAATTAATCCAAGCGACAAAAGAATGGGGCGGGCCTTTTCAGGTCAGCCCCATTTTGCTATAAGGGAACAGATTATTTCAAAAGAAAGTCCAGTCCCATGTCCCAAGATTTCCCCTCGCTGCACGTTGTCGACCATCCGCTGATCGTCTCCAAGCTTAGCCAGCTTAGGCAAAAGGAACGGCCTTCCATCGGATTTCGGGGGTTGCTGCGCGAGATCACGCTACTGATGACCTATGAAGTTCTGATCGACCTTCCGGTCGAGGATATCGCCATCGAAACGCCTGTCGCGCCCATGATGGCCCCGATGCTCAAGGGCCCCGCCCCTTCCATTATCCCCGTCCTGCGGGCCGGACTCGGCATGTCCGAACCACTGCTAGAGATGATCCCGACCGCCACCGTCGGTCATATCGGCGTTTACCGCGATCACGATACCAAGCAACCGATCGAGTATTTGGTCAAACTCCCCCCCGCCCAAGGACAAGCCTATATCGTCGTCGATCCAATGCTGGCAACAGGGAACTCGTTGGTCCACGCCTGCGATGTCCTGAACAAAAACGGCATCGACGACAGCCAGATTCGCATCATGGCCCTTGTTGCCGCGCCCGAAGGCGTGACGACCTTCATGGCCAAGCACCCGACCATTCCGGTTTACTGCGCCGCGCTGGACAGCCACCTGAACGAAAACGCCTATATCGTGCCGGGCCTAGGCGATGCAGGTGATCGTATCTTCGGCACAACCTGACACAGCGATGGATGACGCCCTTCCTTCGGACCTGCGGATCACCGCCCAAATCCGCATAGCGACGCGCGCGGGTATTCCCATGACCGTCCTACACAAGGGCCATGCGCAAAGCGGGACCATCTATCTCAAGCTCAACCGGCTTGACGGCACGGCGGAGGTTTTAAGCCAGATACGTCTTGAGGGTGAGCTTGTCTGGCTTTCTGCCAGCGACGGCAAACCGGTTCCCGAGCGAGAAGCCGATGCCTATCTTCAACGCCAAACGGACTTCGATTCCGATGCTTGGGTGATTGAAATCGAGGACAAGCAGGGCAGGCACTGGTTTCCTGAAAAAATTATCGATTCGATCGCATGAATCCTCTTGCCTTTCAGCCCTTTTAGAGGCTTAAACTAACCACTGGCGCGTCTTTCGCGCCGAAGACAAGATGAACAGGAGCGCACAACTTATGGCCGAGACAGAGACACAACCCAAGCCCGAAATGCCAATGTTTTATTCCTCCATCCGTCCACTGGACATGGAGCGCGATGGCGAGCTTTACGTTTCGGCCCCCAAGGACTTCAACTTCGCAGCCAAGACTAACGCCATCCCGCTTTTGGTTGACGAGTTCCCCATGGCAGCAGCGCATTATCCCATCGTTTTTGCTGCGGGCCCCTCACCTGTTCCCGCAGCGGTTGTCGGCCTGACCAACGACCAGAACCTTTTCCTTGATGATGCTGGCCAATGGCTGGGGGGCAGCTATCTACCGGCCTATGTCCGCCGCTATCCGTTCCTTTTGATGGATGATCCCGATCAAAAGCAATATGTCCTGTGCATCGACGAAAACAGCGAGATGCTCGGCAAACAGGGCGAATATGCGCTGTTCAAGGACGGCAAACCCACCCAGTTCACACAAAGCGCGATGAACTTCTGTGCCACGCTGCGTCAGCAAGGGGAAGCGACGGACGAGTTCGTCAAAGCCCTGAAGGATTACAACTTGCTGATGAACAACGACGCGCAGGTTGATATGCCTAACGGCTCGAAGCTTCAGCTTGCCGGTTTCCAAGTTATCGACCCCAAAAAGTTCGACCTTCTGCCCGACTCGGTTTACCTGAGCTGGCGGCGCAAGGGGTGGATCGGCCTGATCTTCGCCCACCTGCTCTCTTCTCACCGCTGGCAGAGCTTGATCGCTCTTTCAAGCATGAAGGGATAAAACGCCAAAAGACGAGGGGAGCGTTCCTCTCGTCTTCCTCTTCATCGCCGTGGCTGTCATCCATGACCTTTAAAGAAACCATAGGGATTCTATCGTGTGTCATTGTCACGATTTCAACCCTGCGGTACTTCTACCTGACCTTTCAAGGCACCTTAAAACCTCACGTCTTCACTTGGCTGGTTTGGGGCCTCGTTATGGGCATCTCTGCCGCCGCACGCGCGGCTGACGATGCGGGCCCCGGCGCATGGGCGGCATGGGGCGGTGCGTTTTCCTGTGCCTCTGTCGGGTTTCTGGCGATCTTCAAGGGAGAGAAGACCATCACGCGCGGCGATATTCTCTCGCTTCTTTTTTCGCTTTCCGCCATTCCCATCTGGGTCGTGACGCGAAACCCGCTTTATGCCGTGATCATCGTGACGGCAGTGGATGTCGTGGCCTACTATCCAACTTTTCGCAAGACCTATAGCAAACCCTATGAAGAGGCGATCTTTCCCTTCCTAATCGCCAACTTCCTGCACGTCGTCTCGCTGGCCGCCAATCTGCATTATTCAATGACGACGACGTTGACGCCTTCCGTTCTTTTGTTTGCGAATGTCGCTCTTGTCTCTATGATCGTTTGGCGACGCAAGGCTGTTGCCGCGTCTGTCCGCTGATCCGTCTTTCACACCCGACCAAGAGTTTTTGTCCATGCGTCTTTTTCGCTCTCTCGTGCTTGGCACCCTGCTCGCTTTGCCCTGCGCCGCCGTGGCACAAACACCCACTGCGCCAGAAGCCGCTCAAGGCCTGTCTCTGCACGACGCGCCCAAATATACCACTGGGTTCACCCATTTCGATTATGCCAATCCAGATGCCCCCAAAGGCGGCACGCTGCGTCTCGCTTCCATCGGCAGCTTTGACAACCTCAATCCCTTCATCCTGAAAGGACAGGCCGAGTCCTCAAGCAGTCTGGTCTTCGAAACACTCATGGAAAACGCGCTGGACGAGCCCTTCACGGAATATGGCCGCCTCGCGCAAAGCGTGACGGTTGGCCCCGACAAAAGCTGGGTCAGCTTTAAGATCAACCCGAAGGCGACGTTTCAGGATGGCAAGCCCGTCACGCCCGATGATGTCATCTTCTCCTTTGAAACGCTACGCGAGAAGGGACACCCCTTCTATCGCTCCTATTACAAAGATGTCGCCAAGGCCGAAAAAGAAGGCGCCGATGGAGTCACGTTCACTTTCCGCGCAGCAGGCAATGCCGAGCCGCCGCTCATCATGGGCCAGATGCCCGTGCTGCCCCAACATTTCTGGCAAGGCAAAGATTTTGCTGCGACAACGCTCTCCCCTCTTCTGGGCAGCGGTCCCTACAAAGTCGAAAGCGTGACATCGGGGCGCACGATCACCTATGTCCGCGATCCGAACTGGTGGGGGGCCGATCTGCCCGTCAACAAGGGGCGGTATAACTTCGACAAGATCACCGTCGATTACTATCGCGACGCGACTGTGGCCGTGGAGGCTTTCTTCGCGGGCAAATATGATTTCCGCCTTGAGAATATCGCCAAGAACTGGGCAACGTCCTATACCACCCCTGCCGTCAAACAAGGGCTAATCGTCAAAAAAGAGATCAAGAACGAGCTGCCCTCCGGCATGCAAGGCTTCATCTTCAACACGCGCCGCGTCCTCTTTGCCGATCCTCGCGTTCGCCGCGCGATTGGGCTGGCCTTCGATTTCGAGTGGGGCAACCGGACGCTGGCCTATGGTGCCTATAAACGCACGACGAGCTATTTCGCGAATTCCGAGTTGGCCTCAAGCGGCCTGCCTTCCGCCGAAGAGCTGGCGATCCTAGAACCCTATCGCGGCAGAGTTCCCAATGAAGTTTTCACAGACACCTATCAGCCCCCCAAAACCGACAGTTCCGGCGATGCGCGCGAGAACCTACGCAAGGCTGCCGCGCTTCTGGACGAAGCCGGATGGACAATCCAAAACGGCAAACGCGTGAATAAGGACGGCCAGCCTCTACACTTTGAAATCATCGATAGCTCGCCCTTGTTCGAGCGATGGGTCCAGCCCTTCCGCCGCAACCTGGAGCGGCTGGGGATTGAGGCAACCTATCGCGTTGTCGACTCGGCGCAATATCAAAACCGCATCAACGATTTTGACTTCGACATGACGATCCATGTCTTCGCCCAATCGCTTTCACCAGGCAACGAGCAGCGCGATTATTGGACCTCGTCCAAGGCTAACCAGAAAGGCAGCCGCAACCTGATCGGCCTTCACGATCCAGTTGTAGACGAACTTGTCGAAAAGCTGATTCACGCCCAAACGCGCAAGGAGCTTGTCACCCTATGCCATGCGCTGGACCGCGTTCTTTTATGGGGCGATTATGTTGTTCCGCATTGGAGCATCGGCACCTATCGCATCGCCTATTGGGACAAGTTCGGCCAGCCTTCCGTTGCCCCGCAATTCGGCTTCGATCATGTCAGCTTGTGGTGGGTGGACACGGCAAAAGAAAAAGCGTTGGAGAACAAAGCAGGCAAGAAATGATCCTGCTTTAAAACACGCGCCGCAGATAGGGCACGCGCCCCATCGCCGCCACAAGAACAGCGGTGACAACAAGACAGACCAAGCTGAAAACGGGCGTGTACAGGTAGGGTGACAAGGATGACCACAAATCCTTTGCGTCATAAAGATAGGCGAGCGGGATCATATGCAACAAATAGATCCCGAATGTTAGTTTCGCAATGTTGGCCGTCAGTTTCTCGCCAAGCAGGGGCTTATTCAAGCTGCGAAAGAAAAGCACTAGGCTAAGCGATACAAGGATATTCGACGGACTCAGATTCTTGAAGAAAACGCCAGCCCCCTGCGACCCCTGTGACGCCAGCCAGATCGCACTGCCCGCCACCGAAGCGGCAACCGCGAGGGCGACCAGCCCATACCGAGCGGGCGAGCCCGTCGGCTTATAAAGCTGCACCAAATAGCCGGCGAAGTAAAAGGGCGTGTAAGTCAAAAACCACGTCAGAAACAAATTGGACTCGCCGACATACCATGCCTCATAAAAAGACTGGATTGTCGCGATTGCAAAAGAAAGGCCCGTGAAAAACACAAGCTCCTTCGTCTCCAGCTTTGCCACAATGGCACGAAAAACAGGCGTAAAGGCATAAAGCCCCAGAAGCATATACATGAACCACAGATGATAATACGGCTTGCCCGAGGCCAGCTTTTCCAAAACATAGGAGGCCGTAAACGGCTCCTGCACATTCTCGCGGAAATAGCCCCAGACGATATAAAGAAGCGACCAGAAAAGGATCGGGATCAAAATCCGGCTGAACCGTTTTTTGTAAAAGGTGCCAAGGCTCTCTTTTTCATGAGGCCCCAACAGGAGTGCCCCACTAATCATCACAAAAACTGGCACGCACCAACGCACCAGTATGCCCCAACTAAGCCCATAGGCCCAAAGAAGGCTCCCCTCTTCCGCATGCCATGGCACACCATAGGAGACATGAACCACAACGACTGCAAAAATCGCAAACAACCGCGCATTGTCGAGCCAAACCATACACCCCTCCGCCTCTCGAAAACAGGAAGAGCAGTATCCACAATAATGATGCAGAAATAATTAAAGCCGTCTTGAGGATCACATCGCATGCCCGCCAAACCAAAAACACTAGTGCCCCTTACCGGACGTCTTCAGATCGTTAATTGGTAGCAGCGGAATGCACCAGCCTATGCAGAAAGGCTTCAAGGTTTAGGTTGGCGCTCTAACGCTTATGCTATCCAATTGATATTAGAACATATTTTAACATAAGCTTGATGATCTTGGCACATCACGTTATCTCGCATAATGTGAGATGATCATTGCTGTCTAAACCCATAATAAGCAGAACAGACCATGCTAAAAGTAACAACTGAAATCGCACCCACAAAAGCACTGTACATAAAGCTCGGACGTTCAGGGAATTGGGAGAAGGAATGCTTAGAAAAAGGTATTCTTCGACTTGACTATGACGGGACTCCGTTTGATGCTGCGGCTTCTGGAGATTGGGACACAGTTCACAAATTTTGGTTAGAGGCACGCAAAGATTCTGGAACAGCTACCCGAGACGTTAATCAAATACGCAATTACTTCGAATCTGGCGAGGACACTTTATGGATTACGTTTCACGATTCAAAGTTATGGTGGTGTTTTGCCAAAATGGGTGTGAAAAAGCACTCGGACGGCCACGGAAGTTATCGAGAGACGCTCGACGGATGGCATGATGCCGATGTCAATGGGGGGAAACTTTCTTCTGAAAAATTATCCGGCAGTTTATTAAAGGTTCAATCGTTTCAAGGCACAATCTGTGACGTCAAGGAGTTCGAATACCTGTGCCGTAAATTGAACGGCTTATTGTTACCCGAGGTCGATGCCGCCGTTAAGGCTGAAAATGAGATGGTTCAAAAAATTATCCCGCTGATGCGTCTACTGACATGGCAGGATTTCGAATTACTCGTTGACCTTATCTTCTCCGATAGCGGATGGAGGCGCGTTGGACAGGTTGGAAAAACACAAAAAACGGTTGATATCGAGCTTTTGTTACCGACAACAGGAGAACGTGCTTTTGTACAAATCAAATCCAGCGCAGGAAAAAGGGATCTGGCTGACTATATGGTGCGCTTACAAAATTCGACTATCTATGACCGAATGTTTTTCGTTTGGCACTCTGGGGAAGTCGGAACAACCGAAGCGGACGATGTTGTTCTGATTGGCCCAGACCGTCTAGCTCGTATGGTTTTTGATGCTGGGTTGACCACTTGGTTACGTGAGAAAGTTTCATAACTCCCAATCTTGCACCACAAGACCTGATTGATCATGCGCCAAAATTTTGTACCATTTCCGTACTACGTCGTTTACCCTCTTTACCCACCAATTTTCTTGCCAATCTCTGACACCGATTTCGTCGTAACCCCCGCCTTATCGGCATGTTTCTTCCAACGGGAAACGGCCTTCTGAACGCGAGTTAGAATGTCCGGCGCGTTTTTGAGGCCGTGTTTCTTGCCGAGCTCTTGCAGGTGCTCCACGCCCGGGTTCTTGCCCTCCCCCATAACCATCGTGCTTTGCTCACCGCCGGGGCCGTAGGAGAACGTCAGATCATAGGCGGGGGCAAATACCCACTCATTACGCTCATTCAGCAAGAATGAAAAATTCTTGGCATGATCGTCGCGGTTGTGCGCCAGTACATTAAAACAGGCGAGAGCATAGGCTTTTTCCGCCTCGACCATGTTCTTGCTCAGAACCAACACCACGCGCAGGATCGTATCGTAGTCACAGCTCGGGTTACGGTGATCGGCATGGATCAGGCCGGACAAGCTGTGCATATGGATGCGCTTGTCACCCTGCCTGTCAAACCGCTTCGCTCCGAAATAGCGACCTTTCTTGGCGAGGAACAGATGCGTCTCCGGCATCTCCACGCCCGCCTCTTTTGCCATCAGGCTATAGGCATATTCGATGGCCCCTGCGTCGCGCGTATCTTGCGATGAGGGGAACTTGATCATCCAATGCTCAAAACCTTTTTGCAGCTTCTGGCTTCCATGAACAATCCGCTTTTTGTCTTTGCTTACCTGTGCAACGATCTTCGGACGCGCGCCAGCAGATGAACCATTGAGGCGCAGCAATTCCTCAAAAACCTCTTCATTCTCTCCGGCAAGAACAAGGGCTGACTCTTCCGCCAATTTGTCTAAAGCCAAATCCGGGCCGTCAGTGTCCGTGATGCTGCGATCCGGCTCATAGCTAAGCGCCCCCATGCCATGCGCCCCAACATAGGCCAGCCGATCAAGCGCCGTCAGTTCGCGGCGGTTGATGCCATGTTTTTCAACAGTGCGATCAAGCAGCAATCGCCCCCACCCGTCCGGCAAACTGTCATTGAAAACGCCATAGAGGCCATCAAAAATCATATCGGGGCACACAAACACACCCGACTTCAACGGCAGTTTAATGGGGGAAATCTCAATACCGGAGTCGACAAAGGCAGGATCGTATTCAAACAGAATGCGCCGATCCTTCAGCGCCAGCCGCCCTACTTTCCTGCGCTCACCTGCATCCAGATAAACCGTAAGAAGCTCGGTAGGAGTATAGGTCACTTGATCCGACCTTTCTTGCGAGTCTTGGGCTGGGGCTGAGACAAAATATCGTCGAGAGTCTTGTTCGCATCAAGAGGTAAGCTGTCACTTGCAAGCTTATCGAAATCGCCAAGACAATCGAGCACCAAGGCAAGCCTGAGCAACGAGTCCAGCGCGATCAATCCCGTGCGCTCAAAGCGCTTGAGCGAGCTCCAGCTCACGCCCGACCGCGCCGCCAAGCCTTCTTGGGACAAATTCATGCCCAACCGCCGAGCCCTAAATCGCTCCGCAATTTCCAAAAGCACATCCTGTGGGGTTTTGAGATCAATAGACAATATGCTGTCCTTTCTATATGATATCTATAGTATATAGACAATATATTGTATTTTTGTAAATAGTGCGAGCGTTATTAGCCATCGCCCCTATCTTTCGGGCGCGAAACCTTGTAACGATTTGATATTTAAAGAGTATTTTGGTAGCAGCGGAGGGATTTGAACCCCCGACCAAGGGATTATGATTCCCCTGCTCTACCGCTGAGCTACGCTGCCACCTGCTTCAAGCGAGAGGGAGACAAATAGGCAAAATCGGGGGACGCGTCAAGTCTATAAAGCACCTTGACCTCACCTTTCTTGACCTCAACGCATAGATTTTAAAAGATTTTGGGGCGGTTAACGCTATCGAATGACTCCAAACGACATAGCCCATAAAACACCACTTGGGAAGGCCGCTTTAGCCCAGATGGATAATCAGCTTGCGGCAAGATGGCTTTTTACGCGTGCTCAGACGGGCCGCAAGATGTGCCTCGAAACAGCGTTTATAATGGGCTGTCGGGAAATCGATCTGGTAAAGAACGCGGTCACCACTCATCGTAGGGCCGATCTCGAGTTCGGGCTTCCTGATGGAGCTATGACAAACCGTTTGAACTAACGCCTTCTCAATCAGGTCGATGAACGTATAGCTGTAACGAGGCAAGGAACGTTCCCAGCCCTTGGCAACAGGCTGTTTGCAGCCACCGAGCACATTACATCGGTACAGAATCCTGGACTTTAGCAGAACCGCACTGACCGGCCCCAAGCCCACCGTTTTATAAACAACACACCGTCTTCCATCCTGTTTATGTCCGCCAGTATGAACAACAAGATAGGAATCATCCCCCACCATCCGGCGCATGGCTGTGCGCATCGTACGCAGAAGAAGGGGGTCGAAATAGTCCGTCTCACGGATAACTCTTGTATCGCGATTAGACATGCCTCCCCCTTCTCTTTTCTGAGCCTACGACCTTACGCCGCGTTCAGACGCGCCTGAATGTCCTCTTCGCTTTCGATCGCGGCTTGGGCGGCGGCAAGACGGGCGATAGGCACGCGGTAGGGCGAACAGGAGACATAGTTCAGGCCTGTGCGATGACAGAACTTGACCGAGGCCGGATCGCCGCCATGTTCGCCGCAGATGCCAAGCTTCAGGTCGCTGCGCGTTGCGCGGCCGCGCTCAGCCGCGATCTTAATCAGCTCACCCACGCCGTCTTGGTCGATCGTGACGAACGGGTCCTGCTCTAACACATTGGTGCGATAATAATCCGGCAGGAAGGTGCCGGCATCGTCGCGGCTGAGGCCGAAGGTCGTTTGCGTCAGGTCGTTCGTGCCGAAGCTGAAGAACTCTGCCGTCTGGGCAATAGCACCGGCTTGCAGCGCGGCGCGGGGCAGCTCGATCATCGTGCCGACCATATAGTCAAACTCGACGCCCCCCGTCTTCATCATCTCCGAAGCGACCGAGCGGACCATCTGTTCAAGAATGTCCAGCTCCTTCTTGATCGCAACCAGCGGGATCATGACTTCCGGCAAAACCGTCCTGCCCTGCTTCTTCATCGCGATGACCGCGCCGAAGATCGCGCGGGCCTGCATCTCGTAAATCTCGGGATACGAAACGCCGAGGCGGCAGCCACGATGGCCGAGCATCGGGTTGGATTCATGAAGCGCAGCGGCGCGTCGTTGCACTTGCTCGACGGCGATGCCTGCGCCCTTGGCGACATCTTCCATCTCGACCGCCGTCTTGGGCAAGAACTCGTGCAGCGGCGGGTCAAGCAAACGGATCGTGACAGGCAGACCATCCATGATCGTGAAAAGGTCCTCGAAATCCTTTTGCTGCATCGGCAACAACTTGGCCAAAGCCGCGCGGCGACCTGTTTCATCGGAGGCAATGATCATCTCGCGCATTGCGACAATTCGATCGGTATCGAAGAACATGTGCTCTGTGCGGCAAAGCCCGATGCCCTCGGCACCGAACTTGAGCGCGGTACGCGCATCCAGCGGCGTCTCGGCATTCGTGCGCACTTTCAACTTGCGCACACTATCCGCCCAGCCCATCAACGTGGCAAAATCGCCGGAAAGCTCGGGCTGGATCGTCGGCACTTCGCCCAGCATGATCTCGCCCTTCGATCCATCAATGGTGATGCGGTCACCAGCCTTGACGATCACGCCCTTAACCGACATTTCCCTTTCGGCATAGTCCATGTGCAGCTCACCCGCGCCAGCCACACAAGCGCGGCCCATGCCACGCGCGACGACGGCGGCATGGCTTGTCATGCCGCCACGGCTGGTGACGATGCCTTGCGCTGCATGCATGCCGTGAATGTCTTCGGGGCTCGTTTCAATGCGGCACAGGATGACCTTGTTGCCCTTACCGGCGAGGTCTTCGGCCTCGTCTGCCGAGAAGACCGCGATACCCGAAGCCGCACCCGGCGAGGCGGGCAGGCCCTTGGCCAGAATCTGGCGGGTCGCCTTCGGATCAAGCGTAGGGTGCAAAAGCTGGTCGAGCGAAGCGGGATCAATGCGCTTGATCGCCTCTTCCTTGTTGATCACGCCCTCGCCCACCATCTCGACGGCGATACGCAGCGCGGCCGGAGCCGTGCGCTTGCCCGTGCGGGTTTGAAGCATGTAAAGCTTGCCTTGCTGGACCGTGAACTCAATATCCTGCATGTCGCGATAATGCTTCTCCAGCTTCAAGCGCACATCGTTCAGCTGCGTGAAAACGGACGGCATCACCTCTTCCATTGCCGGAAGATTTGAAGCGTTTTCCTGCTTGCCCTTGATGGTCAGGTGCTGCGGCGTGCGGATACCGGCCACGACATCTTCGCCCTGCGCATTGACAAGATATTCGCCATAGAACGCATTTTCGCCCGTCGAAGGATTGCGCGTGAAGGCCACGCCCGTGCAGCAATCCTCGCCCATATTACCAAACACCATCGCTTGAACATTGACGGCGGTGCCCCAATTGGCAGGAATCTCGTTCAGGCGGCGATAGGTGATCGCGCGTTGGTTCATCCACGACCCGAACACGGCGCCGACCGCACCCCAAAGCTGCTCTTGCACATCCTGCGGGAAGGGCTTGCCGATAGCCTTCTCGACAACGGCGAGATAGGCCTCGACCACTTCCTTCCAATCCTCAGCCGTCATCTGCGTATCTTGCGTATAACCGCGATCACGCTTGGCGGTATCCAGCACATCTTCGAAATTGTGCATGGAGATTTCAAGAACAACCGAACTATACATCTGGATAAAGCGACGATAGCTGTCATAGGCAAACCGAGCGTCGCCGCTCCGCGCAGCGAGGCCTTCGACAGTCGTCTTATTCAAGCCCAAATTGAGGATCGTATCCATCATGCCGGGCATCGACGCGCGCGCGCCAGAGCGAACGGAAACCAAAAGCGGATTGACCGCATCTCCAAAAACGCAGCCGACATTCTTTTCGATCGAAGAAAGTGCCGCCGTGACTTCTGCCTTCAAGCTGTCGGGATAGCTTCGAGTATTGGCATAGTAATACGTGCAAACTTCGGTCGTGATCGTGAAACCCGATGGCACGGGCAAACCCAGATTGCACATCTCGGCGAGGCCTGCGCCCTTGCCGCCCAGAAGATTGCGCATATCGGCGCGGCCTTCTGCCTTGCCATCACCAAAAGAATAAACCCATTTAGCCTGCATCGACATTGCCGTGGTTCTCCTGATCCGAAGGTGGTTTATGAGGCGGAAGATAGCCCCTTTAACCCCTTGATACAATCATGAAAGTGCGCCAAAACAAGGGCAGGATCAGGGCTTAATTTTGCGGGCCATAAGCTGCAAAACTTCGTCAACGCCCTGATGCGCCACCGCAGAGATCGTGTAAACCTTTTTGCGACAAGCCTTTTGAAGAAGGGCCGCTTTTTGTTCGACCTCTTCGGGCGGCAGCGCATCGCATTTGTTCAAGGTCACAATCTCCGGCTTACGGGCCAGCCCATGACCATAGGCGCGAAGCTCG
>JAQUHK010000033.1 GCA_028683655.1 Alphaproteobacteria bacterium | reverse complement strand
AAAAAAAACGCTATACTTAAACCTGTAGTCGTAATTACGACATTTTTGTTTCATTCCGCGATAGCTCAGTGGTAGAGCAGTTGGCTGTTAACCAATTGGTCGGGGGTCCGAATCCCTCTCGCGGAGCCAAAGTGGACGGTCGCCAGAAATGGCGGCTGTTTTGTTTTGCGTCTCTGCCAATTCTAGTACTAAGCTAAAGGGTTTCTGGAGTGTGAAGGACAAATTTTTTCCTTCCAAAACCGGGTTCTGAAGTAGCATGCTCAGAAATGCCCGCTTTCCAGCGATATCAGAACTTTTTTCGAAAATATCTTTTGCTCTGCGCGCCACGGAAAGGATAGTTGCGACTGTAGTCTGGTAATCATAATCCGCTTTGCGGTGTTCGGACATTTCAATCTCCAGCCGCTGCATATGCTCGTCGCATTCTTTGTGCTTGCGGTCGAAGATCTCTTTGGCAATTCTTTGTTCAAGATACGTATCGAGCAATCTATTTTGTTTCGCCTTCACATTGTCGGTTTCCAGACGTATCCGCTCTATCTGCGCCTTGTGGAAAGTGAGTTCCGCTTCGGTGCATTTTCTTAGCTCCGCCACAAGGTCGTCTTGGACGTCCTCGGAAATGGTTTCGAATTGTTCCAGCACCTTGTAGACGGGCTCCATCAGATTTTTTTCCGGTATGTAAACCCTTTTGCATATGTTTTTAGCGTTCGTGCAGGAATAGTATATGAATTGCTTGCCGCTCGGCTTAGTTTTCATTTGCGGACTGATGGCACAGCCGCAATTCGGGCATTTGAGCAGTCCCTTTAAGATAAAATCCCGGGAGCGGGCCTTGTAAACCATACGGTGCCTGCTGCTCAGGACCGCCTGGCACTTGTCGAATAATTCTCTGGTGATCAGCCTGGGGTATTTATGGGTATATGAGCCGTACTTCTTCGATACAGCGATTCCGCAATAGAAACTGTCTTTTAGAATTTTCTCGACGGTGCTTTTGTAAAGCGGCTTTTCCTTTGTAGTCCGCAACCCCAATCTGGTCATTTTTATCTTAAGCGTTTCCATTGAATATTGGTCCGTTGCGTAGAGCTCGAACAGTTTTTTGATGAGGTGGCCTCTTTGGGGATCTATGATGATGTCTTTTCGCAGCCTCTTTTCCTTATCGAGGCTGACGTTCAAATAGCCGATGCGCACCGGTCCCAGCCATTCCCCGTTTCGTCTCTTTTGCTCGAATGCCCTCTTTACGTTATCGCTGATGGCGTCGGAATAATATTTTGCCAGCCCCAGGCTGATGCCGAACTGGAATTTTTCGGCGGCGGACATGTGACTGTCGACAACTTGGCCGTCGGATACGAAGTGCAGCTCAATCTTGTCGTTCAAGGCCATTTCGTAAATAGCGCCGATCCGCTTGTCGAAGATGCTCCGAGAAAGGCGATCCACCTTGTCGAAACAGAGAGCCACCTTTTCCTTGGCGGCTATCTTCTTCGCGCATTCCAGCAAGTTGTCGAACTCGTCGCGCTTTTCTTTGTATGCACTTTCCTCGAAGCTGAAGACCTCGACTATCTGGAACGATTTCCGTTTGCAGTAGTTACGTATGCGCTCGTCCTGCGCCGGCAGGGAATTGCCTGCATCTCCCTGCTCGTCGGTTGATACCCTGGAAACGCTTATTGCTTTCATGATGGTAGATTTAGATGGATTATTTTTCCTGCATAGATTTTGAGTTTGGTTCTAAGTATATCCTAATTATCACTATATTTCAATGCCCCTCATTCTTTCCGGTTGCTGGCGCGGTTTTTAGCCTTAGTCTTCGGATAGAGATCAGGATTCTGTTTCCTGTCCTCCTGAATGAGCCACGCGAAAACATCGACCAGCTTCTGCTTGTCGTCTAGGGGCATCTCCTGATAGGGGGAGATGCCCGCATCTTTATGTTTTGCGTTGGTTTTTGGCATTAGATGGATCTTAAAACGGTTACAAAAGCTAAGTCAGAAAAAAACGCGCCAGGAAAGCAGTTTTGGCATCCCTTCTGGAGATACACGCCCCCTGCAACAGACATGCGTAACAATACGCCCTAGAGACGGCACCAGTCCATAATTATGCATACTGGCACTCCGAACAAAAGTGTCATCACTGCCAGCAGCTCCAGGATCTGCTTCAGTCCATAAGCCAGACACTCTAGCTTGTTTCTTTGCATGTGCATCACCCCCTTTCTATTTGCATATAGCTTCTTAAAGTAGATGGATAAATAATAGGTGAAAGTTTTTTCCGGTCCCTCTTCGGTGGACACAAGGGTATGGATTATATAAGAGGACCGATTTTTATTTCGATTTGCCCCTTATGGCCCTTGCGTCCACCAAGGAGAAACCCGTAAACCGATAGATATTGGGCAAGCTCTGCGCGAGGACGTAGCGGCCGTCTTTTCTTCTTTTCGCAAAATAACTTAAAGGATTCTCGCTTATTCGATGCCCATCAAGCACGGTGTCCATGTGGCGAAGCAACCAGTTTTTGAGTTCTTCTTTTTCTTCAAAGACATACTGCGGAAATTCTCTTATATTGCGGCTGGGTTTTGCCGTAGAGTGTATCATACAGCTTATGGCAGTGCGCCTTGTTATCTTGAAGAAGTCGGCCATTATCTCGTAGCTGATCCTGCCTCTGGTGATTCTTTTCCCGTATTTCGGATCGAGGTCGCTTTCCATATAGCATTTGCTGATATAACCTTCAAAGGATTGCTTTCTTTTAAACTGAGTAAGGAAACGGCGGATAATCTTATCTCTGCGGATCTTGCCGACAAAACGGTTTAGCCTGTGGTTTTTGATGACAATCTTTTGGGAGCGGTAGTATGCCATGTCGGAACCTGCACTGCGGAATAGCAGGGAGTGCGTGCAAAGCTTTTTTGCGTAAGCTTTATCTATTCCGCAGCTTTTTGCCATCTCTGCAACAGATACCTTCCCTTCGCCATTTTTATCTAGGATGTGCCTTGCCACGAACCACATCCTGAATTCTGTAAGCTTATCTTTGTGATGTCGCATAAAGTGGTAGAGGACATTTAGTTTGATAGGCGAAGTGAGTGGGGGAGCAGAGGGAGGTTTTTTATGAATGCGTTTCCATTTCTCATAAGCGTCAATCACAGCTTCCTTATGCGCCTGTGAAAGGCTAGCCAGGTTAACAAACTTTCCGTTTGCCTTCTTCATGGAAGGAGGGTAAATCTGAATTTGCCCTTGCTCGGACTCGAATATCTTTATGCCTCTGATACGGAGTCCGTCATCCGTTTTCAAGGTGGCTACAGCTGCTATCTTGGATCCCGCATGACCCTTGGAGATGGTTATTCGCATACGGATTCCCTTTCTTTTGCCGTCAAATTTATCCTTCTCTCTTGCGATGCCCTGTTGAGGCATTTTAGATTGCCCTCAGGAACGAAATTCAGGGGGGCATCCGGCATAACACTGCCTCCGCTGATGAATGTCCTTCCGCTGATTTTCTTGGTTTTGGGTTCCCTCATATAGCGGCATTTTTCCGAATTTTTTCCCACTCGATCTGAGAGATTTTCATCGAGGGGACAAAAATTTTTGGAACAACCGTTGTAATGGGGACATTGCCGCAGAAGCGATAAGTCCAGATTCGCATCTGATTTTTTTTCTTGTGCCATTTAGTAAAATTAGAAATTATGAAGAAAGTATAACAGTGCAAGGTACGGTCAACCGCAACTCGTGGTCTGCTCGCGGTAATATATGGATATAAAAAAACAGCCCATTAAGCTGTTATTTTGGCTTTCTTTTGCTCGCGTTTTACCGGATAACGCTAATCTCCTGGTTGGCTAATCGGAAAATTTCTCTCTCAAAAATGTCTTTGGCCCGTTTGTTTAATCCGGTAATCGCGTCTCTAATGGGCTTATGTTTATCATTGGCCGTGAGTCGGTCCTCATCTAGTATTTCCCCGGAAATCAAAAATTGGGCAAGGTCTGCCAGATTAACGCCATCGCCGATTTCGTAATCCTCGTATCCTTCGGCTGTGGAGATATCAACTTTGTGATCCGAATCGTCATAAAATAAAGTAAAGGTAGCTTCTTTTTCGAACATCCATAAGCAGATGTTTAGAATTAGGTCTTTGGAGCCGGTTCTCTGTATCAACGGCATATATTTCCCTTTGAACTTAAACGTCCAAATCCCATTTATTTTCTCAAGAAGCAGCTTTATGTAGTTCTCTCCCTGCTCCCTGATGGCGTCTCCTTCTTTGAGTTTTTCAAAATATTCTTCAAGCTCCACCCTCTTGTAGGTAAGGGTGATTTTACCGTTATCGCGAAATTTGGCAATGAAATTCCGTTTGCTTCCTAGATCGGGACACTTAAAAAGAGGGTTGTCGTTGTCTTTGGTTTCTTGGGCTAATCCTTCCAGCTCCTTTTTCAGCATTATGATTTCATCGTCCAGCAGCGTATCAGAAAACAATACCGGAACGAAATCTTTAAGTTTTATTTCGATAGGTCTGCTAATGCCTTTGCCCGCTGCTGTTGTTTTTTTGCTTATAAGAAAACGACAAAGCCTGTATAATAGTTTTTTTTCTTCAAAATGCGCCTCGTCTGGCATTAGTTTAGGTAAGTGATTATTTACCCCTATTTTATCCCATAAGTCCGCTCAAGGGAAGAGGTGGGTTATTATTCGAAATCGTTATTAGACGCAAAACCGCGTTGCTTAATCATATGCTTTATGCGAGGGATACAATTAAGCGCACTCAAAAAATTGCAAAAATATTTTTTTGCCTCAAGCGTGTTTTTTATATTTCATTTCGGAACAGACATCCAGTCGCGCGAGCAGGAGGATTCCTTACCCTACCACCCCTACCGACTGACCACCCTAGAATCAAACCACTCCCCCTAGGCATTTCCTCTCATCAGTTCGAAGCGCAATGGTAAGTCACCATCTTTTCGGGCACCATGCCTATTCTTAATCTTTAATTTCACCATCATGAATCGTAGAAGCAGTCGCTATTTCGATATAGCGGAAAAGGACATTCAAATCGAAGAAGCTCGCAAGGCCGAATATTCCAGGCGGATGGATGAGTATTTCGACCAGTTGAGTGATATCGACGAAGAAGACGAGGGCTAAAACGCCCTCGCCCCGCTTGGGGCTTTATGCAATCAGCTATATCGCATAGTTACCTCACCATCTTTACGGATTTAGATAAATCCATATGCCGCTTCAGGTCGAAGGCGGTTTTTTTATTCGCTTAACGAAAGTTTATGCAAAAATCTATCAGAAAAATATCTTATCGTGCGTATGCAAAGGATGGTCCGATACCCTGCATCATCTTGCAAGGCAAATTTCTCAAGTCTTTGGGATTTGACTTGGGCAATCTCGTTCAGGTGGAATATGCCCCAGGGAAAATCGTCATAACCGTCCAGAGCAAGCAAGGGGCTGTGAAATAGCCTCTTTTTATCATTCATTTCAAACTTATGAACGCAATCAAACCGCAAGAAGTTCTTTCCAACTATTCCGGATCGAAAAAGACGTATGAGAACGTCGCCAGTCAGATCCGCGAAAGATGGGGAGAGAAGGAAGTTGAAAAATTTTGCCCTTACACTAATTGTCTTCCATACGCCAAGTGGCGAGAACTTGGATACAAAGTTAAAAAGGGTGAAGTATCTCTCAAGTCTATCACGCTAATTGAAGAGAAGAACGAGAAAGGGGAAGTGATACGAAAACGTCCCAGAACCGTACATCTCTTTTATCGTAAACAGGTGGCGAAAGCTTAATCAAATAATTTATGTATTATGGAAAACCAAAAGACATTGGCTCCAGCCAACATCCAGACCGATGAGAGTCTGGAACTATTTAAGCAGGGGGTTGACCATCTCCTGGCCAAGCGGACTTACTTCATTTCGCAAGTTCTTCCTAATCTCCAAGAGGGGCAGGATTACTATGTCATCAAAGGTAAGAAAAGCCTAGCAAAAGGAGGCGCGGAAAAGCTTGCCTCCATCTATAATCTCGTGGCTACTTTCGAGAAAGATACCGAATCGCTCGAGATGCTGGGCAATGACAAGGGAACGGTCGCTTTTGTCTGCACCCTTTCCCGGTTTGGTGAAATCGTGGGGCAGGGAAGAGGATCGGATACTATGCAGCGCAATGGCAATGATCCTAATAAGACGCTCAAAATGTGCCAGAAGCGTTCCTATGTGGATGCTGTAATCAGATCGACAGGCTTGAGCGATATATTCACCCAGGATATCGAGGATATGGAGCCGGAGCAGATTGAGAATAAGTCTCAGGCTACTAAACCTGACAAATATGAATCCTGGATGGATGATCTTGAAGCGCAATCTAGAAAGCCTCTCGAAAAAGCTTTTTCCAGACCCGATAATACCATTACGGACAAGCAGAAAAAATTACTGATATCGCTTGCAAATCAGAAATGTGAACCGGAAGAGCGAGAGATGCTATTGGAAAGCATTGATTCAATGGAAAAAATGGAGGCTGCTCACGTTATAAAAGAACTTATAGAATCCTAGTTCAATCCACAAAGCAGAGTCATTCATTTGGCTCTGCTTCTATTTATCCCTAATATGATATAACTATGAGAATAACATCATTCGTTCATTTTCTTTGGCGGAAGGAGAGAATAATCAAAGCAAGAAATCGCCGTATTAAGGCCATAGAAGCTAGGTGGCCTTTCGTCACCATACCGGAAATATATTTTTACAAGAAGCACACTGATCCGAACTATGACGAACCTTTTACAGGCGCAACCCTTCATCGGCTACGGATTGAACATTATGCCAAGGAGATAAGGCGATACACAAGGAGAAGCTAAATAACCACAAATCCTGCTCTATTGGACTTTTGGAGATTTTTAGTCTAAAATAGTAATTGACAATTGAATGGCCGAAAGGCCAAGTGCCTAAACTCAGATTTATCTGGGCATGGTGCTTTAAGACCCAACCAAGACACTGAACTCCACGTTCAGCGACTCTTGGTTGGGCCATGCCTGGAAACGGGTATGGGACCGAAAGGTCTAGCTGGCGTGGAGCTTTTTGTATGCAAAAATCCAAAGCGCCAGCTTGCCACGAGATTATACTGTAAGAATTAAAAAGAATTTTTCTATATACATTTTGTCCTCTTACGGTGAGATAACTCATTTAAATTATACAATAATATGTATGATAAAAAAGAATTGAAAAACAAGCTTGCAATGGAAATAATCTCTGCAGGAGAAGAGGTTTTTGCAGGAGAACAAACTATAGCTCATAATCTTCTTGCAGAAGACCCAAATGATACCATAAATATACCAGTCTTTATATATGCAATTGCAGTGAAAAAATTCCAAGAGAAAAGAAAATTTGACCAAGCCTTAAAATGGTTAGATTATGCGCTTGTTTTTAGAGAAGATTACTACCAGGTGTATTTTAGAAAAGGGGAAATTTTTCATTCACGTGATTTATATAGTGAATCTATAAAATGTTATTCGAAAGGATTGGAATTGTGCGAAAAAGGAGAATGCTCAAATTCAGATGGTCTTACCTGGGGCCATTTAGAGAGAGCCTTGTCTTATACTCAGACAAATGAATATGAAGAAGCATGCAAAGACCTTTCCTTTGTCAAAAGCAATTTTTCTGCCGATGATGCATTGGATTGCTATGTATCGCAATATTTTAATTGCGGCGAGATTCTGATTTTAGAAAGATTATCCTTGTTAGCGCAAAAAGATAAGAAAATTGGAGAAATCCTAAAAAATATATTAAAAGAAAAAGAAAAAAGTGTTTGTGCTATATTGATTGCTGTTGAGAAACGATCCAAGGGTATGGATGATGAAGCAGAAAAAGAACTTGCATCTATAGCCGAGAAAATGAATAGCGTATATAAAGAGGCAATCGAAGAACTGCTTGACGGTAACGACTTCGAGCAGACAATTGCTCTTAAGAGTCTAGGTAAAATTTGCAATTTCCTTTGCGAAGCCGATCAAAGAGTAAAAAAATGTGCAGATGTTATGTCATTCGGCCTTTCCAGAGAAGCCGCCTGTGATAATGACAAGGATGAGGAACCTGGTATTGTTGATTCGACCAAAGAGGAATGGATTAAATTATATGATTACTTCTTCAAGCGTTATAGTTTGAACGATGGTATTGGTTCAGACAATATGGATTACATAACCAATATTATGTTGAACTTCGGAAATATGAATGAGCAGGGAATACAAGATAGTGATATACCGTCTGTTGTAAAAAAGTTGCTAAAAGACGAGCATCCGCAGAAGATGGATGATTTTATAGCATTGCTGGAGGAACTTCTCGAAGACTAGCAATAGACAGAATCAAGGCTCTCGATATTGTCCTCTGAAGGAATCAGTTAAGATATATTTTTATTAAAATCGAAGAACATAACAAGACTGTTAGGTGTTGAGATGAGACAAAGATACGGAGAAAATATAAAATAAGATTTAATTCATATGCCAACTCTAAGATTCATCATCAAACAACTTTCAATTTTGATAGTAGCCATAACTGTACTTGTTTTTTGGACGCAGCAATTCCTTTGGTTTGTCACTCCTAGCGATACTTCAGGGAATGTTGGGTCATTGGGATCATGCAACATCGCTGACATCAAACTAGAAGGCACGTTGTATACCTATCTTACTGAAGAAGACAGTGATGCCGTATCATCGGCCGACATCGTAAAAGCAATCGAGGAGGCAGATCACAATGCTGATATCAAGGCTATTATTCTAGAAATAGACTCAGGTGGTGGCTCTCCGGTAGCTGGAGAAGAAATTGCCAATGCTTTAAAGAGAGCGCAGAAGCCTACGGTGGCGGTCATACGCCAGGCCGGGGCTTCGGCGGCTTACTGGTCGGCGACGGGAGTGGACAGGATTTTTGCTTCATCTCTTTCCGATGTCGGGGGTATAGGCGTCACGATGTCATATCTGGACAATGCTGGCAAGAATGCAAAAGATGGCCTAAATTACAATAGCTTGAGCTCTGGGATTTACAAGGATGCCGGAAATCCTGATAAACCTATTACACCGGAGGAGAAAGTGCTCTTTGAAAGAGATTTGAAAATAACCCATGAGAGATTCTTAAGTCAGGTAGCAGAGAACCGGCATCTGGACATTGAGAAGGTGCGGGTATTGGCTGATGGATCGACTATGATGGGGGATATGGCATTGGAGAAGGGCCTCATTGACCAGATTGGCGGGGTTGTGGAAGCTAGGGATTACTTGAATAAATAATTTCTAATAAGTTGATATTGCAGATAGCTGAACATCTAACCAAATAAAATTTGTAAAACTTTTGTTCTTAACGATTGCACAATCGCTGGTAGCCAGAATATAAGATTAAAGAATTGCAAACGTTCGTAAATGAGATAGTAAGACAAACACAGCAATTTACTTTTTCATGACTTCGTTGTAAAATATAAGTAGATAAGTTCAGGGCAATTATATCCGATTGTGATAATATGCATGGTGCGAAAAACGGAAAAATTAAAAGCTATAGACCTATTCGCTGGGATAGGTGGAGTGAGGATAGGTTTTGAGTCTGCGGGTTTTGATATCGTATATTCGAATGATTTTAACGAAAAGGCGGCGGAAACTTACCGTATGAATTTCGATGAGATTGACGAATCTGATATTCTGGAAGTTGCCAAAGAAAATAATGTGAAACGCATTCCCAAAAAAATCGATATTCTTCTGGCAGGTTTTCCGTGTCAGCCTTTTTCGGTTGCAGGAAAAGGGCTTGGATTTGAGGATGAAGGACGAGGGAAATTGATATTCGCAGTAATTGATCTTCTAAAGAAGCGCAAGCCCGCAGCTGTTTTCTTAGAGAATGTTAAGAACCTGCAATATCATGATGACAAAAAGACTTTCAAGAAAGTCGAAGAGGTTTTGAGCGATGCTGGTTATAAATGGATAAAAGCTCAAGTCCTCAATAGTATGGACTACGGCAATGTGCCACAAACAAGGGAGCGTATATACATAGTCGGTTTTAGAGAGAAAAAACACTTCGACAAGTTTTGTTTCCCGGAAAAGGAAGTTCTTACTGCGACTATGTCCTCGATCCTTGAAAAGGACGTTGATGATAAATACTACTATAGCGAAAAGGATAAGATAATTTATCCTAGACTCAAAGAGGTTGTTAATCATAGAGATAGATTTTACCAGTATCGCAGGGTGTACGTGAGGGAGAATAAAAGCGGCGTTTGTCCGACGCTTACGGCAAGCATGGGAATGGGCGGACATAACGTTCCTATCATCAGAGACCAGAAAGGAATTCGAAAACTTACGCCACGGGAATGCGCGCGCCTCCAGGGGTTTCCAGAATCCTTCTTGTTGCCAGAAAATCAGGCAGACAATCATCTATACAGGCAGATTGGAAATTCGGTAACGGTCCCGGTGGTCGCTAGAATTGCCGAGAATATACGAATTACCCTAGAATCCTAAACAATCGATTTAGTTATATGGCTGATACATTTACCAAGGAAAAGCGTAGCGATATAATGTCTCGAATCCGTTCCAAGGACACCGGAATAGAGAAACTGGTCTTCGGACATCTAAGGAGGAAGAAAGTATATTTTCAGAAGCATTATAAGCGGGTTAAAGGATGTCCAGATATTGCTATCCCTTCAAAGAAAATAGCCGTGTTTATTGATGGCGATTTCTGGCATGGCTATAAATTTGACGAATGGAAGGACAGGGTACCGAAAGAATATTGGAGGAATAAGATTGAGTCTAATATCGCTAGAGACCGAAGGAACCGGGCGAAGCTGAAAAGGGACGGATGGAAAGTAATGAGAATCTGGGGGCATCAGCTGTCGAAGTCGCCAGAAAAAACCCTTGGAAAGATAGAGACATTCATATCGCAAACCCCTTAAGAAAGGGGTTTTTACATGGATATTGACAATCATGTAAATACGACATATATTTATATCATATAAGGTTAATTATTGTAAATATACAAAATATGGACAAGAGAAGAGCAAATTTTAAAAAATTAGGCGAGATGAGGACAAGAGAAGTTCTTCGCAGAATAAAGATCCTGGGTAATTGTGCAAATAGAAGCCATTACGATTATACGGAAGAGGAGGTCAACAAGATATTCTCAGAAATCGAAAAAAAAGTTCGAGAGACCAAATCTAAATTCACCTTTCCTAATAAAGAAAATGATTTTAAACTTTAATATGAAAAAGAATATTCTCAATGGCGTTCTTCGGAGCGGTACAAAAATTGATTCTTCTACAGAAGCGGGCGGCTTAACATGGCTGTTCCCTAGCACAGGGCATGGGAAAGAGGATGGCTTTAATGATTCGCTCCTGGAGTATTTTCAGGGAGATCACGAATGGTATATAGCGAGAGAGGTAATACAAAATGCTGTGGATGCCCGATTGAGTTACGATGCCCCTGTAAAAGTATCTTTTGAAAAAAAGACAATATCAATTTCAGAAATACCAGGCCATAAGACATTGTCCGACATAATGAAAAGATGTTTTGAATATTATCCCGGCCAGCAGAAAGAAGAAGCCTTTTTTAATAATGCGATTGAGCTTCTTCGAAAAGATAAGATTGAAATGCTAAAAATAAGCGATTATAACACGGTCGGACTAGCAGGTTCTGACGAGGATCATAGCGGCAATTGGTATAGGCTTGTAAGGGCAAACGGAACCAGCTCGCCCAAGGGCGCTGCAGGAGGATCTTTCGGAATCGGGAAAGGGGCTCCAATTGCTGCATCATCCTTAAGGACAGTCTTCTATTCTAGTATGGATGACAAAGGTAATCTAGTATTCCAAGGAATATCACGGCTTGTGAGCCACTACGATGAAGAACGAGACGTTAAACAGGGAGCTGGTTTTTACGGCGTAGATGGCTATAGAGCTATAAGGGACAAGAAACTCATTCCGGAAATATTCAGGCGACTGGAAAGGGGAACAGACATTTATATAATTGGATATAAGTCGCTAGGGTGGGAAGAGAGGCTTATAAGGTCAGTACTAATAAACTTTTGGCTGGCTATCCTTCACGGAGATTTAGAAATAAGTATTACAGGGGAGGAGTTGGTGGAGATTAACAAAGATAATCTCAGTGATATTATAATGAAGTACGATGTGGTCGAAGCCAAGCAATATCTAGATGCAGTTATATCCTCTACGCAACAATTCGAACAAGACCTTAAACATTTAGGCAAGGTACATTTATATGTAAAAAAAGAAGAGGGGTATCCTAGCAAGATAATGATGGCGAGAAGGCCGAAGATGCTCGTACAAGAACGTTCGTACAGAGCGTTGAGAGAGCCTTTTGCCGGAGTGTTCCTATGCGATAATGATGATGGAAACAGGCTACTTAGAGAGCTAGAACCGCCCACTCATGACAAATGGGATAAGGGCCGTGCGCGCGAGATAAAAAACGGAAGAGCGGCTCTAAACGAATTAGAAACATTCATTAAAGAAAAACTAAGAAGTATGGGGGAATCGATAAACAGCGAGTCGCAAGATATTCCGGGGCTTGATAGGTATTTGCCTGACAGCGACGAAGAAGATGAAAATATTTCTCGGAATGCTAATGCATCTGAGCCAAGTGTGCAACAGGCGGAGGACGAAACTGGAAGAGAGGTGGGGAGACAAAAAGAGCCTACCGCGTCAGAAATTGAGACAATATTACGCCGTTCTGTCGATGTTAAGACTCCTATAGATGGAGGGGGTCTGCCGGGAGGAAAGCCGAATAAAACTTCCGGTGGCAACAGGGCCGGATCCGGAGGCGGAAAAGAAGAAGGCGATGGTAAAGGCGAGAGGATAAGAACAGCGGATATAAGCTTTAGGAGCTTCGCGAAAAAAGCAGGGGGAGAATTGGAATACTGTATTGTGCTCGAAGGAAGAGAAGAATGCAGGGGCGATATAAAAATAATCGCTATTGGAGATGACGGAGAATACCCCATTGATATAAAAGATGTATTTGATATGGATTCAAAGAAAGCTTACGAGGTGTCAGGTCCTATGATAAAGGGGCTCGAGGTCGAGAGCCACCAGAAGCTACGGCTAATCGTCAAGCTGAAATCAAAGAAAAAATACGCATTAGGAATAGAAAACTATGAAAACTAATCTTAAGTCATATCCGCATCCGGTACTGGGAAACGGAGACGATATAAATGGAACGTTCGCTGTTAAATTCAATTATGAATTAACAAAGGAGGACGTGTTCTTTAATTCCCACTTTGAACTTAAAAACAGAGCTCTAGAGGAATTGATTAAGAATGGCAAGGCCGCTTATGTCTTAGAGATCGAGTGCTCAGCTGTTTTTTTCAGGACATCCGTTAAGACCGGTAAGGTCTTAAATAGGTTTTCACTTTCCGCTAAACGTTTGCGAGAAAAAGTGACGGTTGGATTCTATGTTTGTGCGGATGACGATATACCTAACTACAAACCGACGGAGTGCCATCCTGATTACATGGATACAGCATTCGATATAGAAAAGGGGGATATCTTAGCACTTGGCGGCAGTTGCTCGTTTATTGCAGAAAAAACCTTTGATCCTCTTCGGCCTCCAGTCTCATCGCTCTTTACGATTACATACGGCGCCTGCCACCACGGCCCTATGCAAATTGAATACGATTCGGCCAAGATAGGAATTATTCTATCAAAAAGCGATTATCAAGCATATAATAGTGTTCGCAACCAGACTACTTCTCAGGGCATTTTGCACGCCTCGATTGTATTTCCAGTTTTGATGGACGCCATTTCTCAGGTCAAGGAGAATAATATCGATTACTCAGACAAAAAGTGGTATTCTAGGCTGGCTGCCGTCCTTGACGCAAAAAAGCTGAGAGATATGGATCCTTTTGATTCGGCGCAAAAGATACTGGATAATCCGATATCAAGAAGCTTCTCAGGGATAAATTCATTGTTTGATTTAGGTAACGACGAAGAATATGAATAATATACAAAGCCAAAAAATATTCAAATCTGGTGCAATTATCAGGATGATAAATGACTTAAAATCCGGTGCATCGTTGGAGGAATATTTTAACGAGGGATATCCTGAACGGGAAGGGGATATTCTATCCACAACCATAGAAACCATCGGAGAACCGCCAGCCTTAAGCATGCCGGAAGACGATTCGGTCGCTGCGGATATGGAAAATGCAATCGCGCTATACGAATATTACAAATTGCTGGATGAGACACAAGCCTCCGATTCTAGATTATGGACCTATCTTAGTCATGTAGATTTCAGAAAATATGCGCTTTATCGCTGGGGAATAAAAGGCAAGTATGAAGATTATAGAGATGAGATGGCAAGGAAGAAAGTAATAAATCAATTGTTAGACCATTGGTTTGTAGGCGAGAGCGATCGCGCTCTGCGAAGACATGCACTTGCTCGCTTATGGTGGGCGGCGCATTTAACATATGCTCCGTGGGAACGCGAGCCAGAATTTTTCGGAGATATGAAAAAAGACGATCCATACTATTTTACTAGGATATTGTTGTCGACCCAGGATATATACCAGCAGGTTCTCGAGCGCTCAATGGGGAGATCAAGCCATATTCTTATGGTAGTGTTAGAATATTTAGGAAAAAACATAGAATTTGCACAATCCCGTGATAAAGTCAGAAAGCTAATGAAAGAGCTCAACCTGGTTTATGGTACGAAAAAGATAATTTTGCTCGACAGGGATTCTCTAAGGAGTGTAATTCGGAGCTTGGCTGAAGAGATTGAATGAAAATACTTTGTTCTTATGAATAATGTGGTATATAAATCAAGTGATATTGAGATGTTAGCCTATAGTCATTGAAATCAATAGATGCGAGATGCGAAGGGGAATAAATTTCTCCTTTCGGTTATTAGTCGTAAGAATTCTGAGCAACCTTTTAAAAACGTCGTGCCTGAAAAAGAATGGATACTTTTACTTGTTTGATACAAATATCTATAAAAATTAACCAAAATGAAAGACACAAATTCTGATCCGAGTGGATCACAATGGCGGAAATGGGATTTACATCTCCATACGCCTTTTACAAAGCTTAATGATAACTATAAATGTGTTCAGGGCGGAGATATTTGGACAGAATATTGTGAAAAAATAGAGAATTCTGATGTGGAAGTGTTTGGCATAACGGATTATTTCTCGGTTGAAAACTATATAATTTTTAAGAAGAAGTTTCAAGAAGCATATCCCTGTTCGAAAAAAGTATTCTTTCCGAATATAGAACTGCGTATTGATCGTTCTTCTAACAATCGCAATGAAGGGTATGATCTGCATCTCATTTTTGATAATGACTTGGATGACGAAAAATTAACCGATTTTGTAAGAAATCTCAAGCTTGATAACACAGACGACAATGGTAAAAATGTAAAAGCCAGCGAATTGAGTACAGAAAAAGATTTTAAAAGAGCCTTTACGACTATCACATTCATAAATCGAGCACTTAAGGATACTTTCGGAGACAAAAAACCATATTTCAAAATTCTAATGGCTCACGGTCATGGAGGCATGCAACCAGAACAAGGGGATTCGAGAAAAGGAGCCGTCGCAGAAGAAACAGATAAGAGGGTAGCAGATATTTATTTTGGTTGTGATGAAAAAGACAGAGAATTTTTCTTGAGTAACCGAAACAAAGTTGTAAAAAAGAAAGCATGCATATCAGGGAGCGATGCTCATTCTTTTGAAAATTTTGATGATAAGGTAGGCAAAACATTTCTAAATGAAGGCACCAGGAAGACTTATCCTACGTGGATAAAGGCGGATAAGACTTTCGAGGGGTTAAAACAAATTACTCATGAACCTCAAGAGAGAATATTTCTTGGAGAAAAACCGGATAAGCTCCTAGATGTTGAGGCTAATCGCTCTAGATTTATAGACTTTATAAAGATTGGAAATAAAAATGCAGGAAATAAAACTGGCTGGTTCTATGATAGCATTCCTCTAAACCCTAGTCTGGTTGCCATCATTGGTCGTAAGGGGCAGGGAAAGAGCGCTTTGGCTGATATAGTTGGTCTTTGCGGAAAAACAAAAATTCTACCTAACGATTTTTCATTTTTGTTAAAGGAAAGATTCCGTAAAAAAGGGCTTGCTAGAGAATACGAGGCTACCCTACAGTGGGTGGACGGAACGGCGCCAATCATTCAGAACTTAGATTTAGAAGTTGGTGCGGCTGAAGTCGAAAAAGTCAAATATTTACCACAAAAATATGTCGAAACCATTTGTAACGAGGCAGGGGTAAGTTCGCAGTTTCAAGAAGAAATAGACAAAGTCATCTTCTCTTATGTGCCTATGGAAGGTAGACTCAGCAAAAATAATCTGGGAGATTTGATTAGTACAAAGACTTCTTCAATTGATTCAGAGATTGCCAGTTTCAGAAGGGATCTTCATGCTATAAATGATTATATAGTCAAATTGGAATGTAAACAGAATCCGCAATATTTGGAGGCATTAAAAAATAAGCTTGAAGGTAAAAAACAAGAATTGGGAAACTTGATAAAACCAAAGGTAGTGCCGGTTCCCGCAAGCAAGCCTAAACAGGAGGAGCAAGATAAACTTAAGCAAATCTCTAATTATATAGAAACAGTTTTGTCAGATATTGAAAGTGCAAGCGGGTCTCTTAGGGTTGTTAATGAGAAAATCCATAAATCGAATACGATAAAGGCAACGGCAACTTGCCTTAACAGAGATATCGAAAACTTTATAAAACGTTTTACCGAGGATGCTAAGTTTCTTTCGGTTGATTTATCAAAGATTATAAGTGTAAAAGTTGATGATAAAATCCTTGACGGTTTGAATCAGAAACTTTCCTTAGAAAAGAAAGACCTGGAGGAACTACTTGCTCGAGACGATATACTTTCTAAGACAAGCAAGAGTCTATATGCAAAAAAGTTTGAGGCTGAAAAGAAAAAAGAAGTCATTGTAAATGCTCTCGGAGAAGATCAAAAAAAGTATTCGACGTATCAGCAGAAATTGATTGAGTATGAGATGAGAAAAGTGCAAATCGAAGGTAGCACAGATGACGGGACACTGGAAACTATTAAATCCATTGAAAAAGAAATTCATTATACAGACAAGGATATCCACACGGATGTTCAGGCGAAGAAAATGGAACGAGATGCTATAGTTGATAAGCTTTATTTCGAGTTGCAAAAGAAATCAGATTTCTATAAAGAGATTTATCTACCGCTTCAGAAGTTTATTGAATCCGAAAAGGAAACGCAAGAAAAGTCAGGTAATTTGCTTGGGTTTGATGCCGGCGTTATCTTTGATAAAGGACTATTTTCCAGTAGATTTTTATGGTTTATAAATCAAGGTCGGGATGGCAGTTTTCAGTATATAGGCGAGGGTCAAAAGGTCCTAGATAAAATTATGGACAAGGCCGACTTCTCCAATCCTTACGGAATAAAAAGTTTCACTCAAGCTTTAATTGAGCATCTCGAATATAATAAGACTAAGGACCCAGAAAAAGAAAACATTATATACTCCCAGCTAAAGGGTGAAGAAGAAGATAATATCAAATTTTATGATTATGTTTTTGGTCTGGAGTATTTGAGTGTTAGATACAAAGTATTGTTCAATGACAAAGATCTGAACAGCAACGAATTTTCTCCAGGAGAGAAAGGTGCCTTGCTTCTCATCTTTTATCTTCTTATTGATAAGGATTTGGTGCCTCTTATTATGGACCAGCCAGAAGAGAATCTGGACAACGAATCGATATATGAACTGCTCGTGCCCTATATCAAGAAAGCAAAGCTAAAAAGACAGGTCATTATCGTCACCCATAATCCAAATTTGGCCGTGGTGTGCGATGCAGAACAAATTATTGAGGCTTCGATGAATAAACAAAAAAATCAGATCAGATATGCATTCGGAAGCATCGAAAACCCAAAGATGAACAAAAAGGTATCCGACATTTTGGAAGGTACATTGCCCGCTTTCGATATAAGGGATGAGAAATATATAAGAGCATAAGCGCATATACGTCTCTGCTTCTCAACAGTCTAAGATACCGCTGAATCTCAGCTCTTTCTCGATATGCACCCAGTTCTCAGTTCTGAACCTGTCCACTAGTGGGAGCATTCAAATAAAAACCACATCTTTCCCGACGTGGTTTTTATTTGAATTTTTATGTGTTTGAGGATAGTGACGAGGAGTTTACACTCCGGAGACGTGAATCCGCATTCAGATTTGTATTTTGCC
>JAQUHK010000032.1 GCA_028683655.1 Alphaproteobacteria bacterium | reverse complement strand
GACGCCCTCGCCAAAGCCGATGCCACACCCGCAGAAACGATCGAAGGCACGAGCATCCCACTTTCAACGCGCGAGATGATGGCGCGTCATCTGGCCGAAGGATATCGCCTTACATCCGTTTTGGTCCCCACAGAGTCGGTTGCTCCCGAAGCCGTCGCCGCACCTGTTGAGTTTACCATGCCAATGAGTGACGTAGCTGCTTCATCGGCCCAAGAAACGATTGTCTCGCCCGAACATACCTCTGGTGAACCCGAGGACGGGCAAGCACCCGTTGTTTCAATTTTCACACCCTTAGCTCTTTTTGCCAGCAACGCCTCTTTGATGGCTCAAGCCATTGTTGCGAGTACGGCTGAGTTCCTTCAGAACAATGCAGCAATGGCACACATGGCCTCTGCGGAGGCGGGTGCGCTCATGCCGTCCATCACCGGTCCCGTTATCTTCCTGCCCTATACGCCCGAGGATGACGAGAAGAACAAAGCCAATCCCCATACCCAAAGCTCAGCCCGTGCGCATGCAGGACGGGATGGCCGTACCGTTGCCCGCCAACATCCTGTTGCAAGCGGTCGCGAACATCTGGCCCGTGCCTATGCAGGTGCTTATCCGCTTCGCTTGCGCGAACGCCTTGATGCCGAGATGGCTGCCGTTCAAGACACTGTCGCGGCACCTGTCGAACCAGCCAAGCCCGGCGTTATTCGCAGCACACTGAAAAAGCTGGCGGCCTCTGTTGTCCCGTTCACGAGAAGCATGCTGCGCACCGTGGCTTCGCGCGTGATGCAATCCTCCTTGGCCAAGAAGATGATGACCGCTTCACCCTTCACAGGCACCGTTTCCAGCCTTGAGGATCACGTCCGCGCGCATGTTGAGCACGCGAGCCATACAGGCATTTCTAAAGCTGCCCGCCAAGGCCGCGCCGCGCTGCATCAGGGGGATCGCGTCAAAGCAAAGATGGAAGCGATCGCAACAGAAGGTCAAGCAAGAAGAGCGCGCATCAACGCTGAATATACAAATCCGACACCGTCAAAAGCTTCCATCTTTGGTTCGCGTATCTCTGCGATTGCCCACAATGTAGCGGTTCATCCCGCAGTGATCGGGATTCGTCTGACAGCGGCCTCCATGACGGGCATGACAAAGAATGCCTTCAATTCTAGCTACATGAAAGCCTTTGTGGCATCTGGTTTTGCCATTCTTGGATCGGTCATGCCCCTTCAGTCAGACAATACAGCGCAACCTGCGCATGCGCCGGAACATATGCCCATCATCAAAACACCGATGATGGGTTTCCAGCAGGCCGGAGCCCCAAGCCTTGTCGAGCCACGCGCTACCTATCCTGATGGGCCTATCTATGTTGCGGAAAGCACCCTTACAGGGCCTTCTCGACTTCATCAACAGCGTGAAGTCGAGGCCTCCGCGTCAGCCGGACCCGCCGGAAAGGATCATGTCGTGGTCGGAGAAAACACGACGCCGAAGGCCTTTAAACAAGCCCTGTCCACGAAAGGGGCCGAGGCCGATGCTCTTTTTGCCAAGCTCCCCCCCGAACTTCAAAAGCAGATCAGCAAGCTTTCACGCGATATGAAAGCTGGCGTTCCCAAAAGCAAGGGCCCGGCGCGTCAGCTGATGCATTTCACGAAGGAAGCTTCCTTTGCCCTCCTTCGGGCTGGCACCGAGGCCAACAATCGCGCAGCATTGGATCTGCTGAAACTGGGAGCAAGCACATCGAAGACCTTTAACCTCGACCACACAGTGACCGGTCAGCAGATTATAAGAGATGCCTCGATCATGTTGTCCGGTGGCTACAAGGGCATCCCCCAAGCACCAGATGAAGCTGCGACCTATGCCGAGCGCATGATTGGCGGACCGTCGCATACGGCAAACATCAAGGTTGCTGCTGCAGGACCTTCGGCAGGCCAGCCCCGCCGTGCGCGCGCTACATTTGCACTGGGTAAACATTCCCCCGGATCGTAAGGCACCTAAAGCAGGAGATCGTCTTTTCCCTTTTGTGAAAGGACGATCTCCTGTTGCTTACCACCCTTCACTTTATTTAATACCAACGGCCCGATGAAAACACCCGCGACGTCATCGCGAGGACCCCGCACCTGATGCGGGGGACGTGGCGATCCAGTCCCCAATCTTCAAGCAGGAGGACTGGATTGCCGCGCTCCCTGCGGTCGCTCGCAATGACGAAGGTAGCGCGACTCGTGAATCATTTCATAGGGTCGTTGGTATAATACAAGCTTAACTTACTGAAACTGTTGTCATACCGGCGAAGGCCGGTATCCAGTCGCGCCGTGTCCACGGCGCATAGAACGGAGCCCACGCAAAGAGAAAAGCAAAAGACTTCAATGTGGATTCCGGCTTTCGCCGGAATGACTGGTTTTGGAAATGGAGACGCACAAATTTTTAAAGGGTGGTAAGCTCCTGTTGTGCAAAGGCCCAAAATGCCGTAAAAACAGGGCTATGACCCTGATTACAACCAGCGAAGACCTCGCCGCTTTTTGCGCCTCGTTGCGCGGTGCTACTTATGTCACCGTCGATACCGAGTTCATGCGCGAAAAGACCTATTACGCCAAACTGTGCCTTGTCCAGCTGGGCGGGCCGGACAGTGCCGTCGCCGTTGACCCTCTGGCCGAAGGAATTGACCTATCGCCGCTTTATGCGCTGATGGCCGACAGCTCGATCCTGAAAGTCTTTCACGCAGCACGACAAGACGTTGAAATCTTCGTCAACCATGCGGGGGCTGTCCCTACGCCGCTTTTCGATACGCAGGTTGCCGCGATGGTCTGTGGCTATGGCGAGCAGGTTGGCTATGAAACGCTGGCCGTCAGCCTGACCAATGCCGCCATCGACAAATCCTGCCGCTATACCGACTGGGCGCGGCGACCTTTGACGGATCAGCAGATTACCTATGCCCTCGGGGACGTGACCCACCTGCGCGGCGTCTATGAAAAGCTGAAGGCCGATCTGGCGAAAACAGGCCGCGAAGCCTGGGTTCAAGAAGAAATGCGAGTCCTCACCGACCTTCGCACCTATCAGGTCGAGCCGCGCGATATCTGGAAAAAACTCAAGCTCCGCACCGACAAGCCGCGCCGCCGCGCCATCTTGCGCGAGGTCGCCGCGTGGCGCGAGATTGAGGCCCAAAGCCATAACATACCGCGTGGCCGCATCCTGAAAGACGAGCAGCTTCTTGAACTTGCCAATCAGGCCCCGCGCACGATCGAAGAACTCGGCCACGTCAGGGGCCTAAGCCAGAACATGGCCGAAGGCAAACACGGGGCCGCGATCCTCGCTGCCATTGAATCGGCGATGGCCCTGCCCCTCAAAGAATGCCCCAACGGCGAAGCCAAACGCAAACCCGTCAACGGCGCGGGTGCCGTTCTGGAACTCCTTAAAGTCCTCCTCAAGCAAGTCAGCGACAAGCACGGTGTCGCCGCCAAACTGATCGCCAGCTCTGACGACCTTGAACTGCTAGCCACCGAAGACGCCCCCGACATCAAAACCCTGTCCGGCTGGCGCCTCAAACTCTTCGGCGAAACGGCCTTGGCCCTCAAACGCGGCGAAATCGCCCTAACCGTCCGCAACGGCAAGATTGCGACAATACCCTAAAACCCGTCGGTGTTAAGGCCCTGCCGCTTCTTCCTCCTTCGCCATCGCGAAGCCCCGAAGAGGCCGTGGCGATCCAGGCTCTCTTAGACCTCTTGCATAACCAGCAAGAACCGCTCGACTAAGAAAACCAAATGGGACCCCAGCCTTCGCTGGGGTGACAGTGTGAATTTGATTCACACTGTCCAACAAAAACACTGTCATGCCAGCGAAGGCTGGCATCCCATTTCTCTTTTTTGCTTCGGTTATGCAAGAGGTCTCTTGAAGAAAAGCCCCCGACAAAGGCTCTCCCCCAAACATCTCCAGACCACCAAATCACGCAATCATGTTCCACGGGATGGCGGGGCGGGCACCATCCAAACGCAACACGGCGTAAGGGTGTCAATAGCACACACCACGCCCCCTGTCAAGCACTATTTACCTACGACAGGAAAATAACAAAAAATACGCATCAAACAGGCCCTCAAGAGTCAGTTCAACGGGGGTGTATACTGCTCGTCCTTCAAGAGTTGGCATATTCCTAAACAAAGCGGGACCGATTCTTGCTCGAACAAACCACTTTTTAACCATGCCAATAAGTTTGTTATAAATTGACGATTATACCAATCTTTGGTATAATCGTAGGGCGAGGTACACTATGAACAAAAACACATCCTTTAGTATCGGCGAGCATTTTAGCTCTTTCGTTGCAACGCAGGTTGGCCAAGGCCGTTATGGCAATGCAAGCGACGTTGTACGCGCCGCCTTGCGTTTACTGGAAGAACGCGAAGCAAAGCTGGACGCACTCAGGGCTGCGCTGATCGAAGGCGAAGAAAGCGGCCCGTCAACCCCGTTTGACTTTGAAGCGTTCATTGCACAAAAACGCAAGTCGCAATTGCCGTAAGCATGACACAGCGTTATATCCTTTCCCCGCGAGCGCAGTCAGACCTTGATGAAATCTGGCATTACACGGAATCACGCTGGGGCATAGGACAAGCTGAAACTTATATTCGTCAACTTGCTCGGGACATTAAGGCGATAGCGGCAAAGCCGACGCTCGCACGAGCCTGCCCTGAAGTACGGCATGAATACTACAAGTTCAAATCCGGTTCACACTTGATTTTTCTACGTCGGAACAAAGATGATATAGAGATTATCCGCATTCTTCATGAACGCATGGATTTTGAACAGCATCTTTAGCCCGCTTGGAAAGTTAAGGACTGGATCACCACGTCGCTTCGCTCCTCGCGATGACGACGGAGGGTTTTGCACACCGCTCTCCCCTTTTGCGTCCTTCCATCACCCCCAAAAATTTCGTGCCCCGCTCCCCCCTACGCTCTACGAGCTTCGGCGCGACAAGTCGCGGGAACAGAAAATGATTAAAGGATTAAAGGATTAAAGCATTCATCCTGCTTCGCTCAAGCTACGCAGGACTCATCTCCGGGCGCACCGAACGTAGTAATTGCCTGTCTTGTTGTCGTTGGCCTGATTGCCGTCACTGAACCGCTGAATCCACGCGTTAGTAGTATTGAGCTCTGAGGACGACCAGTAGTAAGTACCACTGGTATCAAAGTTTCCAATCGCTGTCTTCGATGTATAGAGTACGCTGAGTTCTCCCGAAGAGGGCAAATACCAATCGCTTTGGCCGTTGATAACCAAATCTTGGCAGAAGGTTGCGGCCTCATAAGGCCCATCCGCATTGGCGTTAAGAGCATAAAGACCGGAGGTATTACTCTCTCCCGTCGATCCGTTTGTATATCCCGTCGCAATTGTTACCCCATAGCTCCACTTCTTGTTCGTGCGCGTACCCGTGCAGGCCGAGCCATCCCATGTCTGCCCCACGTCGCAGCGGGTGGTGTAAATCTTCACGTTGCCATCGGGCGAAAGCCCCGCATACACCGTGCCATCCGAGCAGACGGTCCCTATAGACGGAGTCCCACTGCACACATCCGACGTTGTCGTAACCGACCAAGCACCGGAATAGGTATTCCCCACATAAACAGATCCCGTCGCGGTTGCGCCATAGCCCGAAGATGAAGTCAGGCGTATCGCAATCGTATCACCCGAGACAAAATTAGCATTCGTTCCCTGCAATACACCATTTTTAAGGATGGTGCAGCCACTACATACCGCGCTGGCGGTGCAAGCAAAGCCCGACAGAGTCTGCGCATCGCTCGTGATTTCCGAGCTGACCGCTACGCCTGTTTGGTTCGAGAAGGAAAAGGCGTCGGGCCCCGCACAAGAAGCCAGCGTCGAAATGCTCTTCCATGCTGGCGAGCTTCCGCTGTAAACCTCAAGCGCTGCGCTATCGGTATTATACCGTACCATGCCCGCAACAGGAGTCGCAGGCCGCTGAACCTCCGTGCCCTTGGGTGGTATCATGCTGTCTGTACGCGCCGACATATCCAGCGTCACCCCATCGGTAATCGCCGAAACAACAGCGCCAATGGCCACGCTCCCCGTCGTCAAATTCCCGAATAAGGTATTCCCGATATTCAACCAATTGCTCGTATCCGCAGCAGGCGTCGTAACCGCCGACGATGTGCCAATCAAAATATTCGACGACCCCGAAACCAGCGTCGAGCCACCAACCCCATACCCAAGTGCCACGTTGTAGGAACCGGTATAGTTTGGTCCACTTGGATTGCCCTCAACATCAAGCCGCGTCATGGCGTAAGACCCCAGAACCGTATTACCCTTCCCCTCATTGAGCGCTAAGGCCAAATACCCCATCGCGTTATTATAGCTTCCCTCTCCAACCCCATTGCCAGCATTGGACGACAGGGCCCCATATCCAATGGCGTTGTTCCCGCTGCCTGCATACAGGCCGCTCGCGGTGTTTATACTCAGAGCGTCAACCCCAATCGCATTGTTCCCGCTGCCCGAGTTATCTCCATTCGATGTATTTTCCCCTAACGCGTTCGATCCTATCGCGTTGTTCCCGCTGCCTGAGCCCAAGCCGCTTGCGTTGTTGTGAGACAGCGCATCACTTCCTAGCACATTATTATAACTACCCGAGTTATTGCCGTTTGCGGTGTTCTGAAACATAGCCCCAACACCAAGCACGTTATTACCACTTCCTGCAAAATCTCCAATTATATCGTTTTGAAACAGAGCGTCATACCCAATCGCATTGTTAGAACTGCCCGCATAATCACCATTCGCGGTGTTGTTCTGCATGGCCCCAGTACCAATCGCATTGTTATTGCGTCCCGTCTCTCTACCACTCGCCGTATTTGATGCAAGAGCCCGTAGCCCAATTGCATTGTTCTCACTACCTGCATAATCACCATTCGCAGTGTTTGTCTGTAGCGCCTGATAACCGAAGGCATAATTGTAAACCCCCGTTCCCGTCATCGTTTGCAGCGACTCCGGTCCAATGCCGACACTCGTTGTGTCTGCTCCGACATGGTGGAGCATGTTCACGCCTGCGATGGCATAGCCGTCTGTCACCTGCGTCAGATTCGCTCCCGTCGCCGTCACCGCCAGTTTCTCTGTGCCGCTGATCGCAACTTTTACAGTTGAGGCCGTATCGCTGAAGAGGCCCGTGGTCACATCGTCGCTGCGGCTGGGGGCTGTTGTTGCGGCTGCCGTTCCCAGATAGTTGGAGCCGCCTGTCGATGCACCGAGGCTCACCCACGCTGGGGTGCTGCCTTGATAAACTTCTAGCGCATTGTTCGTCGTGCTATAACGGATCATACCCGCAACCGGAGAAGCTGGCCGCGTCGTGTCGTCTCCCTTGGGCGGGATCATCGAGTCCGTCCGGCCAGACAAATCCAGCGTCGTCCCCGCCGTCACCGCCGCCGCCCCGATGGCTACACTCCCCGTGCTCAAATCCCCATAAATCGTGTTGCCGATATTCAGCCAATTTGACGTTGAAGCAAGCGGCACATCAACCGCCGACGACGTGCCAATCAGGATGTTAGAAGAGCCACTCTGCAACGTCGTGGACCCAACCCCAAAGCCAAGTGCCACGTTAAACGACCCCGTATAGGTCGCCGTCGTCGCGCTCATCGCATACGAACCAATCACAGTATTCCCCGACCCCGTATTATTATAAAGAGCCCGATACCCCATCACGTTGTTATAACTCGCGGCATAGTTGCCGACACCAGTGTTATACTTCAATGCGTTAGCACCGATAACACTATTGTTACTCCCTGCATAATCACCGTTTGCAGAGTTCGATCCTAATGCCGCAGCACCAAGTACGGTGTTATTGCTTCCAGCATTTCCACCAGTTGATGAGTTGTTCGCCAAAGCAGAATAGCCGATAGCTACATTGTAATCTGACGACCAATCACCAGAACCAGTGTTATTCATCATCGCATATGTGCCGATAGCTGTATTATCCCAAGATGTGTACACCCCCATTACACTATTGTTGCTCATAGCGCGGTAACCTATAGCAACGGTTTCATATGCCTTGCTACTTGTATACAAGGCTCTATAACCGACGGCTACATTCGATGAATTATCATAACAGCCATAGCATCCTGTCGCCGTTGCCATAGCTTCTCGTCCAATCGCTACATTTTTTCTGTTAGTGCTTGTCATTGCGGCAAAGGAGCCCAACCCCAAGCCGATAGAGGTGTCATCAATCCCTTGATAACCCATATTCAAAATCGAGCTTGTCGCCGTGACGTTGGTGAGGTTCAGCTTGATCGCGTTGCCGATATTCAGATAATTGCTTGTGCTCGTTGCCGGAGTCGTCACGAGCGAAGAGGTGCCGATCAGGATATTCGAGGAACCTGTCGTAAGACCAGTCTGCCCCACTCCATAGCCGAGAGCCACATTGCGCGAGCCTGTCAGTGTCGCCGTGTTACCAAACGCATAGGACCCAATCGCCGTGTTGCCAGAGCCGGTGTTGTATTGCAGAGCCTGATACCCATATGCGTTGTTATAGCTGGCGGCATAGGTACCCACGCCGCTGTTACTATACATCGCATTTGCGCCAATAGCGTTATTCCATGAGGCAGCAGAAGTTCCGACCCCCGTATTGGATCGAAATGCCCTATAACCAATCACATTATTTCCAGTTCCGGCATTAGATCCATCAACAATATTTGACCGCGCAGCCCAATACCCCATGATGTTATTGTAGCTTCCTGCACTTGTGTTTGTAGCCGTATTTAAATAAAGGGCCTGAAAACCAACTACATTGTTATATGTTCCAACCGCGGAACTTCCTGTATCAGTAGTATTGGTGTTCATTGCGCCACTACCAATCGCAATGTTGCCCCAAGTACTCTGATTTTGGTTTTGCAAGGCATCCCGACCCAGCGCAACAGAATCACTATCATCAAACGGCAATGAAAGAATCTTATACCCAGACAAATAGTAACCACTGGACGTCGCCGTATAACGAACATTTACATTGCCATTCACGGAAAGCATCTGATCCGGATCTAACATTCCAATCCCAATGCTTCCTGTGGCTGTAACACGCAATCTCTCTACACCTGACGTCGCAATAGAAACAGTACTCGCGGTATCACTAAACAAGCCCGTCGTCACATCGTCACTGCGGCTGGGGGCTGTTGTTGCGGCTGCCGTTCCTAGATAGTTCGATCCGCCTGTCGATGCGCCGAGGCTCACCCACGCGGGGGTGCTGCCCTGATAGACCTCTAGCGCATTGTTCGTCGTGCTATAGCGGATCATACCCGCAACCGGAGAGGCTGGCCGCGTCGTGTCGTCTCCCTTGGGCGGGATCATACTGTCCGTCCGCGCCGACAGATCAAGAGAACTCCCGCTCGTAATCGCCGGAGCCCCAATCGCCACAGCCCCAAGGCTCAAATCCCCATAAATCGTATTGCCGATATTCAGCCAATTGCTCGTATCCGCAGCGGGCGTCGTAACCGCCGACGATGTCCCGATCAAGATGTTCGAGGAACCAGAAACAATGCTTGCCCCGACCTCATGTCCAACTATCGTGTTATAATTGGCCGTTGCGTTGACGCCTATGCTGGTGCCAGCATTCGTCCCGATCACAGTGTTGCCAAAAGCGCCCCCCCCCGCCATCAGGCCGCTGGTAAACAAGACATTATAGCCTATCGCTACATTGGAGCCGCCAACAATGTTGTAACGAAGGGCCCCTTCTCCCACTGCGACGTTCCTCGATCCCGTTGTCGTGTTTTGGAGTGTTGTATACCCCACACCAACATTTGCAGAACCGGTTGTCGCAGCAGACAACGCACTGTCTCCAATGGCGGTATTCCTGCCGCCCGTCGATGAATATAGTGCGCGATAGCCCACTGCTGTAGAACCGCCACCTGTTACGTTGAAATTGAGGGCCTGATAACCGATGGCTGTATTTTCAAGGGACGTTCCAGTCTGATTTTTGAGTGCCCCCAAACCTACGCCAATGCTTGTATTATCGAGTGCCGGCATATGTAAGATCGGGCCGCTAGCTGTAATATTGGTCATGTTCAGCTTGATCGCGTTGCCGATATTCAGATAATTACTGGTGCTTGTCGCTGGAGTCGTCACGAGCGACGATGTGCCGATCAGGATATTCGAGGAACCTGTCGTAAGACCAGTCACCCCCACGCTATACCCGAGAGCCACATTGCGCGAGCCTGTCAGTGTCGCAGAATTCCCAAGCGCATAAGAGCCTATAGCTATATTTCCGCTTCCTGTATTTGCATAAAGAGCTGAAGTCCCAATCGCATTGTTATAACTCCCAGCTTCAATCCCTACGCCTTTGTTATACTTTAACGCACCTCCTCCCAATGCGACATTATAACTCCCAGCATAGTCACCATTAGATTCATTCATTGTCATTGCACCGCCAAGAGCGATATTATTACTCCCTGCAGTTGATCCTGTAGCAATATTGGTTTGAAGAGAGTTCACGCCTATCGCCACATTCATGCCGCTCGTAAACCAAGAACCAACACCACTATTCGTCTGCATCGCAGTCTGCCCGATAGCGATGTTCCCACCTCCAACAAGCGTTACACCACTCGCCGTATTATTAAATAAAGCCTCATTCCCAATTGCGATATTCAAAGCCCCTGAACCTGCTGTGTAGACATTATTCGTGTATAATGCCCGATTGCCTATCGCCAGATTCTGTGAGCCTGTAGCTGTGCCCCCCATGCTATTCTGACCAATGGCTATCGACGATGTATTAGGCGTGTACAGAACTCTTGTTCCAGCGACGGCGATACCGTCGGTTAGCTGTATTAAGTTCACGCCCGTCGCCGTCACTGCCAGTTTCTCTGTGCCGCTGATCGCAACCTTGACGGTGGAGGCCGTATCGCTGAACAGGCCCGTCGTGATGTCGTCGGAGCGGCTGGGGGCTGTTGTTGCGGCTGCCGTTCCAAGATAGTTCGATCCGCCTGTCGATGCGCCGAGACTCACCCATGCAGGGGTGCTGCCCTGATAGACCTCTAGCGCATTGTTCGTCGTGCTATACCGGATCATACCTGCGACCGGAGAAGCTGGCCGCGTCGTGTCGTCTCCCTTGGGCGGGATCATCGAGTCCGTCCGCGCCGACAGATCAAGAGAACTCCCGCTCGTGATCGCCGGAGCCCCAATCGCCACCGCCCCAAGGCTCAAATCTCCGTAAATCGTGTTCCCAATATTCAACCAATTGCTCGTATCCGCAGCAGGCGTCGTAACCGCCGACGATGTACCAATCAAAATATTCGACGACCCCGAAACCAGCGTCGAGCCGCCAACCCCATAGCCCAATGCGACGTTGTAGGAACCGGTATGGTTTGGTCCACTGGCAAAGCCATCAACATCAAGCCGCGTCATGGCGTAGGACCCCAGAACCGTATTCCCCTTCCCCTCATTAAAAGCCAAAGCTGAAAAACCCATCGCGTTATTATAGCTTCCTTCTCCATCCCCATTGCCAGCATTGGACGACAGGGCCCCATATCCAATGGCGTTGTTCAAGCTGCCTGCATTCAGGCCGCTCGCGGTGTTGCGCTCCAGGGCGAAAGCCCCAATCGCGTTGTTCAAGCTGCCTGAGCTTTCACCACTTGCTGTGTTATATTGCAGAGCCTGAGGCCCAATTGCGTTGTTCAAGCTGCCTGAGCCCCAGCCCCTCGCTATATTGTTGTGTAGTGCCCCATTTCCTATCACGTTGTTCTCACTCCCCGCATACTCACCACTTGCTGCGTTATATTGCAGAGCCTCATTTCCTATCGTATTGTTAGAACCACCTGCATAATCACCATTTGCGATATTTTGAGACATAGCCCCAGTCCCAATCACATTATTCCTGCTGCCTGCATCTATGCCATTCGCGATGTTTGAATTCAGAGCCCATGTCCCAATCGCATTGTTGCCACTGCCCGCGCCTTCACCGCTCGCGGTGTTAGCATTCAGCGCCTCACTTCCTATCGCATTGTTCCCAGTACCAGCTCGCTCGCCGTTTGCGATGTTTGCATTCAGAGCCCCAGTCCCAATCACATTATTACTGCTGCCTGCATCTATGCCATTCGCGATGTTTGAATTCAGAGCCCATGTCCCAATCGCATTGTTGCCCCACCCTGCATTCGTGCCGCTCGCAGTATTGGTCTGTAGTGCTCCAGACCCAAACGCATAATTATATGCTCCCGTCCCAGTCATGCTCGCCAAGCTCTGCGGACCAATCCCAACGCTTGTGTTATCTGTCCCGACATGATGCAGCATATTCACGCCTGCGATGGCATAGCCGTCTGTCACCTGCGTCAGGTTCACACCCGTCGCCGTTACCGCGAGTTTCTCTGTGCCGCTGATCGCAACCTTGACGGTGGAGGCCGTGTCGCTGAACAAGCCCGTCGTGATGTCGTCACTGCGGCTTGGGCTCGTATGCGTTGCATCCGCCCCCAGATATTGCGTCGAGCCTGCCGTCGAGGTCATACCCAGAGACAACCAAGACGTCCCCTGATACACCTCTACGGCCTGACTATCCGTGTTATACCGGATCATGCCAGCCACACCGATGGGTTGCTGCGCATTCGTGCCTTTAGGCAGGATAACTGAATCTGTTCGCGCACTGATATCCAATGAACTCCCGCTCGTAATCGCCGGAGCCCCAATCGCCACCGCCCCAAGGCTCAAGTCGCCATAAATCGTATTCCCGATGTTCAACCAATTACTCGTATCCGCAGCGGGCGTGTCAACGGCAGAGGAGGTGCCGATCAGGATATTGGAGGAACCGGTGGCGAGCGTGGTGGAGGCGACGGATGCACCAATGATTGTATTGTTGGACGCACTAGTTAGTGATGAACCAGCGAGATCGCCAAGAGATGTGTTTTGTGTTCCCAAAAAAAGCTGAGAAATAGAACCATGACCAATCCCCGTATTATAATTGCTACCAGCAACAAGCATCCCTAGGTTTCTCAACGCAGACACACCAAGTGCTGTATTATAGGAACCAGTCGTGTTTTCTGTGAGGCTCGAATGCCCAATGGCTGTATTAGCAATTCCTGTTGTGGTATATAATAGCGCACTATATCCAACAGCCGTATTAAAGTTACCAGCAGTTGTCCTATTCAAAGCACTTCTTCCGACCGCTGTGTTTTGCATATTGGTTCCGGATTGCCTAGCTAACGTCCCAAACCCAACACCAATACTTGTATCATCAAGCCCATCCGCGCCGTTGTTCAGCATCGAGCTTGTCGCCGTCACGTTGGTGAGGTTCAGCTTAATGGCTCGCCCGATGTTCAGGTAGTTCGATGTCGCGGCGGCGGGGGTGTCAACGAGAGATGAAGTGCCGATGAGGATATTGGAAGAACCCGAAACTAAGGTTGTGGATCCAACGCCGTAACCAACGGCGACGTTTCGCGATCCAGTATATGTTGCTGTTGTTTTGCCAAGAGCATAAGAGCCGATCACTGTGTTTCCAGATCCACCATTGTTGTTATATAGTGCTTGAAATCCAATAGCGTTGTTATAGCTGCCAGTACCATCCCCAATGCCTCGGTTATAACGTAGGGCCGATCCACCGATCGCATTATTATAACTTCCAGCATAGTCGCCACTTGCCGACAGCGAGGTCATGGCGACAACACCAATTGCATTGTTATAGCTCGCAGTTTGATATCCGCTTGCTGTAACTGAGCTTAGGGCAAACCGTCCAACGGCGTTGTTATTGCTGCCGACACTGCTTCCGTCTACCACAACCGATGAGTAGGCGTAGTCGCCTATAGCATTGTTGTCGCTACCGCCACCAAAACCACTAACTGCAATAGAGTTCATTGCATAATACCCTATTGCATTATTCTTGTTTCCACTAGTTGCTCCAGTTGTTGTGCTACTATTAAGGGAATAATACCCCGCAGCAAAATTAAAACGTCCCGTTGTTGATTGGCTTACCAAAGTACTTGGCCCCACACCAATCGATGTCGTGTCGCTAACGGGTTGGTGCAGGATTTTGGTTCCCGCTATGGCGTAATAATCGGTGATAGCGGCGATGTTAATGGCTCCGGTTGTTGTTGTACCCGTAGCAGTAACCCGCAAGTGCTCCACGCCAAGGATACCCGTTTGGACAACGCCCGATTCATCAGAATAAAGTCCTGTTGTCGCCTCAGCCGTGCGGTAAGGGCTAGGCGAACCAACGGCTGTCCCCAAAGTTGCAGCAAGGGTGCCTGTGCCCGAAGCACCAAGAGCTGTCCATGCTGGCGTACTGCCTTGATACACCTCTAGCGCATTGTTCGTCGTGCTATACCGGATCATACCCGCAACCGGAGAAGCTGGCCGCGTCGTGTCATCTCCCTTGGGCGGGATCATCGAGTCCGTCCGCGCCGACAGATCAAGAGAACTACCGCTCGTAATCGCCGCCGCACCAATTGCCACTGCCCCAAGGCTCAAGTCACCATAGATCGTATTCCCGATATTCAGCCAATTACTCGTATCCGCAGCGGGGGTTTCAACTGCCGAGGATGTTCCGATAAGGATATTAGAGGAGCCAGTGTTAGCATTATATCCAACTTGATACCCTAATATAACATTATTCGCACCGTTGCTGTTCGTTCCCGCATCAACACCAACAACAGTGTTATGATTATAGTTTTCGCCAGTGCTAAAAAGCGACGCCCCTCGACCAACCGCTACATTGGCTGACCCATTTGTGTTCGAATACAAAGCAACCTGTCCTATAGCTGTGTTATTGCTCCCTGTTGTTGTTACAGGCATGGCCAACCAACCAACCGCCGTATTGGCGCCTCCTGTTGTCGTATTCGTTAGTGCAGACGCGCCAACAGCTACGTTAAAATTACCAGAGGTTAGCTTGTTTAAAGCAGCCGCGCCCAAAGCTGTATTTGCACTGGACGTTCCAGTCTGATTTTTGAGTGCCCCCAAACCTACGCCAATGCTTGCATTATCGAGTGCCGGCATATGCAAGATCGGGCCGCTAGCTGTAATATTGGTCATGTTCAGCTTGATCGCGTTGCCGATATTCAGATAATTGCTTGTGCTCGTTGCCGGAGTCGTCACGAGCGAGCTAGTGCCAATCAGGATATTCGCGGAACCCGTCGTAAGGCCAGTCTGCCCCACACCATTACCTATAAATGTGTTGTTTGTCCCGCCTTGGACCCCATAACCCGCGCTATAACCTAAGGCTGTATTTCCATTGCCAACCCCCGCCATAAAACCTAGTGTTCCTAGGGCACTAGATCCAATAGCCGTATTATAACTCCCGCTCCCCACCATTGATAATGACATCAATCCAACTGCCGCATTATAATTACCGCCCGTCACGGCACTCATGGAAGAATTACCAACAGCGGTGTTCCTCATTCCAGAGGAGACGTTTTGCATCGAATTCATGCCCAAAGCTGTATTAAGATACCCACCTTCACCACTTATAGCCCCATATCCAAGTGCAAGATTATCCCCCAGACCAGCGCGCGGTGTGCTTAAAACTTTTTGCTCACTAATCGAGTAATATCCCGAGGTTGAAGCAATATTAACCGCCAGGGCCGATGTAACACTGGTTGACGTAACCGCCATTTGCTCAATCCCACCCACCGCAACTTTTACGGTGCTGGCCGTATCGCTGAACAGACCCGTGGTCACATCGTCACTGCGGCTGGGGGCTGTTGTTGCGGCAGCCGTTCCCAGATAGTTGGAGCCGCCTGCCGATGCACCGAGGCTCACCCACGCGGGGGTGCTGCCTTGATAAACTTCTAGCGCATTGTTCGTCGTGCTATACCGGATCATACCCGCAACCGGAGAAGCTGGCCGCGTCGTGTCGTCTCCCTTGGGCGGGATCATCGAGTCCGTCCGAGCCGACATATCAAGCGTCGTCCCCGCCGTCACCGCCGCCGCCCCGATGGCAACACTCCCCGTGCTCAAATCACCATAGATCGTGTTGCCAATATTCAGCCAATTGCTCGTATCCGCAGCGGGGGTATCCACCGCTGACGACGTGCCGATGAGGATGTTGGAGGAGCCAGTGGTGAGGGTGGTGGAGGCAACCTCCGACCCAACAATAACATTTCGTTGTCCAGCATCTAAAGTGTTCCCAGATTTATACCCCAAAACTACGTTGTATGAAGAAGACCCTTGGGCACCAGACATGGAATATACACCAACCAAGGTGTTGTAACTCGACCCCCCACCCACAGTTCCAGTATTAACCCCAGCATAACTTCCGACCGCAGTATTTGCTTGTCCCGTCGACATTTGGTAAAGAGCCCAGCGACCAATCGCAACATTGGCCGTACCACTTGTTGTGCCATTAAGAGATTCTGCGCCGATACTAGTATTATACGCTCCAAGAATATTCTGCGAGAGGGCATAGAATCCTACTGCCGTGTTATAATTGGCTGTCGCCGTCGCCCTTAGCGCGGATGCGCCAACGGCTGTGTTTCCTTGTGATCTAACAGCCGACGACAAAGCTTGGCTCCCGATAGCAGTATTTTCATCACCTGTCGTGTTTGACGCAAGCGCAATATACCCCATAGCGGTATTTGAACCACCACCACTGATATTCGATGCTAAGGCCATATATCCGACTGCGGAATTTAAGCCTGCTGCCGTCATTGACCTTAACGCACTGAGACCAACCCCTATTGAATCATTTGCAAGCCCAGGCATATGCAAGATCGGGCCGCTGGCTGTAATATTGGTCATATCCAGCTTGATCGCGTTGCCAATGTTCAGGAAGTTGGATGTGCTGGCAAGGGGTGTATCCACCGCCGCAGACGTGCCAATCAGGATGTTAGATGAGCCTGTCGTAAGAGTTGTGCTTCCAACACCGCTCCCAACTGCCGTATTGTTATTTCCAGTCGCGTTATAAAGTGCGCTAGAGCCAAAAGCAGAATTATTCGTTCCTGCCGTCGCCGTGACAAGCGTCCGGAACCCGATGGCTGTATTATTGCTGCCCGTCCCATTATTCAAAGCAGCAGCAGCACCGACCGCAGTATTAGCAGTTCCTGTGTTGTTGAGGGCGAGTGCTGAAGCACCCAATGCGGAATTCCACGACCCAACAGTATTTACCGCAAGGGTATTTGTGCCTATTGCCGTATTGTGGACCCCAGTCGTAGTCATGTACAGGGTCTGATACCCAAGGGACGTATTATAGCCACCCGTTGTAACCATAGTCCCCGCGCCGCTGCCCAAAAACATATTATAGAGCGAGGTGTATTCCGTTTTCGCGTCGGTCAGGTCGTCAAGGGCCTTGGCCCCGCCCATACCGAACCAGCTTGTGCCGTCACAGCCTTGGAAGGTGGTGCCTGTCCACTGCAACATACCCGCTTTGTTGGCATCGCAAAGGATGTCGGCGTAAGGCGGGCTGGTCAGGGTGCCGATGAAGAGCGGGGCTTTTTGGAAGGTGCCGCTGACGGCATCACTACATTGGGCAATCGTGTCGAAATCGGTTGAATGGGCATAAGTGGCGCAGGCTTGACCGATTTGGGTTTCCCGCAAGGTGGGCGTTGTTTGGGCAAGGGTTGGGGTTGCGAGGGAGATAAACAACATCGTCATGGCGAGCGACCGGATGGAGCGCGACAAAAAAACATCGTCACCCCGCCTTTGATGCGGAGTCCAGTAAGACCAAAACTTGAAAGAACTGCCCAACCGCGTCATTGCGAGGAGGCCTTGGTCGACGAAGCAATCCAGTCCTCCCGCTTGGAACTTGGGGACTGGATCGCCGCGTCGCTGCGCTCCTCGCGATGACGAGCTGGGGATCGTCACGTCGCCCTGTGGCCTCTTCGCAATAACGAAGGGATCAACAACTCGGCCCAACAGCTTGCTGGCTAAGAATTTCTTGGCTTTTTGCACAACGGACGTCATTGGACCAGAAAACATCGACCTATCCCGCGAGAGGGTGGAACTGAAAAGAGATTCGCGAGGGTTAGGTTAAAGTTTGTTCATAAAATGTAAACACTTTTTTCTGCCACATTTGTCAAGGAATCGGCAGAGTTATCCACAGAACACCTGTGGCACTTCGTCCGTATCTCACCGTCCGCGAAAAAGGCGGCTCCAAGCGCGATCGGGTAAATACGTCAATCGTATACTGCTTGTATACCCCTCACACCTGAAGAGTTGGCAAAAGGGGCGATTGGACAGGGGTAAAATTATCAGAGAGCCTGTCGATCCACAAGCGAGCTTGTTGGGGGAATGTTTTGGTTAAGAAGTCGAGCGTAGC
>JAQUHK010000031.1 GCA_028683655.1 Alphaproteobacteria bacterium | reverse complement strand
GGAAGGATATAAAACCGGCTGAAGGACGGACGAAACACGGGAGTGGGAATCCTCATAAAAAACAGTCTTGTAGGAATCAAACCGATTTGAGACAACAAATCCTTAAGGAGCCCCCTACACCCGTAGGTACTCCTGTTTTACGGCCTTCTAATCTTCACGAGCAACGTCTTAAGAATTTGTTGCCCAATCTGCTTTAGTTTCGAGTTGATGAAAATACGGTTTCCTAAACTTCGCTTCTTCCTCTTACTGCTCACAGTCGTCTGCTGGGCCGCGCCACCAGTGCTGGCTCAAGACGACGGCACGGGGGCATCGGGCCTGCCGCTGCCGCGCTTTGCCTCGCTGCGGGCCGACGAGATTAACCTGCGGGCGGGGCCGGGCACCCGCTATCCCATCGAGTGGGTCTATACGCATGAAGGTCTTCCCGTTGAAATCACAGCCGAATATGACATTTGGCGGCGCATCCGGGACTGGGAAGGCTCGGAAGGCTGGGTCCAGAAAAGCGCGCTGACGGGCAAACGCGCGGCAATTATCCTCACAGGTCCCCAAGACCTGTTTGACGACCCCGAGGCCAACAGGCCGGTCATAGCCCATGTCACGACCAATGCCGTCGGCCACATTCTTTCCTGTAAGGAAAATTGGTGCGAGCTGAAATTCGGTGATATAAAGGGTTACATGCCCAAAAGTGCTTTTTGGGGTGCCTATGCCAATGAAGTTTTCGACTGAAATCTATGAACCTGTTTACAAAGTTACATCGAACTTAAAAAGAAGTGTCATTCCGGCGAAGGCCGGAATCCAGAGGCCGCGTGTCCACGCGGCATAAGACTCATCAACCCCAGCCAGTTGCCTCAACGGAAGGCTGAGGACTGGATACCAGCTTTCGCCGGTATGACGCTTTTTTCAAAGAAACGATCCCCTCTTGACATGCGACGGATATAAATAAACTCTATGAAAACACCTCTTTCCAACAAAACCATTCTCCTGATCGTCACGGGTGGGATCGCGGCCTATAAAAGCCTTGACCTTGTCCGCAAACTCAAAGATGCCGGAGCGTCCGTCTCCTGCGTCCTGACGCAAGGCGGGGCCCAGTTCGTCACGCCGCTTGCCCTCGCCACCTTGTCGGGGGAGCCCGTCTCGACCGATCTTTTTTCGCCCGAACAGGAGCAACGCCTCGGCCATATCCGCCTATCGCGACAGGCCGACCTGATCGTCGTTGCCCCCGCGACGGCGAACACGCTAGCCAAGATGGCGCATGGTCTGGCCGATAATCTGGCCAGTGCCGTTCTTCTGGCCAGCAACAAGCCGATCCTGATCGCGCCCGCCATGAATAGCCAGATGTGGGCCAGCCCCGCGACCCAAGCCAACATCGCGACGCTTCAAACGCGCGGCATCCATCAAGTCGGCCCTGCCAGCGGCATGCTGGCCTGCGGCGAAATCGGCGAGGGTCGCATGGCCGAGCCCGACGAGATTCTTCAAGCCATCACGGCGTTGCTGGCTCCGGCGGCGGGGCCGCTTGCGGGCCGCAAAGCCCTTGTCACCAGCGGCCCGACCTATGAGCCCATCGACCCTGTGCGCTTTATCGGCAATCGCTCATCGGGCAAACAGGGGCACGCCATTGCCGCCGCGCTCGCCGCGCTGGGGGCCGAGGTTACGCTTGTGACAGGCCCGACCGCCCTGCCCGCGCCTGCTGGCGTACCCCAAACCATCGCCATCCAAACGGCCCGCGAGATGCTTGACGCATGCCTGTGCCACGGGCCCTATGACATAGCCGTCTGCGCCGCCGCCGTGGCCGACTGGCGGCCCGCCACCGAGTCCGAGTGCAAGATCAAGAAAGAAGGCGAAGCCGCGCCAACCTTCTCCCTGACCGAAAACCCCGACATCCTCGCCACGCTTTCCCAAGCCGTCCCCAACAGACCCCGCCTCGTCATCGGCTTTGCGGCGGAAACCGACAACGTGCTTGACCATGCCAAAGCCAAGTTCGCCCGCAAAGGGTGCGACTGGATTCTCGCCAACAAGGTCGGCGCGGGGCAAGGCTTCGGCCAAGACAGCAACGAAGTGACCCTGATCCGCCGCAACGCGGATGGCTCACTCGCCGCAACCCCATGGCCCGCCGCCAGCAAACAAGCCCTCGCCCAAAAACTCGCCAAGGCCGTGGCGGAGGCTTTGGAATGAATTATACCAGCCGCCCAATAAAAAAACCCGCTACGTCATCGCGAGGAGCGCAGCGACGTGGCGATCCAGTCCCCAAGTTTCAAGCAGGGGGACTGGATTGCCGCGCTCCCTGCGGTCGCTCGCAATGACGAAGGAGGGGGGACTCGCGAGTCATTTCATCGGGCCGTTGGTATTTAATACACCATCTGAAAAAACTTGCGTCATCCCCGCGAAAGCGGGGATCCAGCCCACTTGCACATAAGGACCCCTCCCATGCCCCAAGTCACCGTTGCCGTCACGCCCCTACCCCACGCCGAAGGGATCGAGCTTCCTGCCTATGCGACGCAGCATGCGGCAGGCATGGACCTGTGCGCGGCGGTGCGCGAGCCCATCATCCTGCAAGCGGGTGAGCGTAAGCTGATCCCCACGGGGCTGACCATCGCCCTGCCCGAAGGCTATGAGGCCCAGATCCGCCCGCGCTCTGGCCTTGCGCTCAAGAACGGCCTGTCAGTCCTCAATTCACCGGGAACCATCGACGCGGACTATCGCGGCGAGGTCCAGATCATCCTCGCCAATCTGGGCAGCGAGCCCTTCACCGTCACCCGAGGCATGCGCATTGCCCAAATGGTGATCGCGCCCTATACCCGCATCACATGGGAGCCCACCTCCTCCCTGCCCGAAACCGCCCGAGGCACCGGCGGCTTCGGCTCCACAGGCGTAGGGTAAGGACAAGCATTTGGCATTTGGCATTTAGCATTTAGCGAGAAGGCACAAAAAAAAGGGGGCCAGCCCCCCCTAAATGCAAAATGCCAAATGCTAAATGCTCTCTTCAGACGCACCACGCCGTAGGAGTGTCAATAGCACAGCCCGCCTCCCCTGTCAAGCACTATTTTCATATAAGGGATTGCGAATGCCTAATTTTTAACCACCGGCGTTTCGGCGATCGAATCATCAAGGGCGGGGCTCAAGCCAGTATGGCTACATCGCGCAAGCTGGCCCGCGCGAAAGAGAGCCCCGCCCCGATCATCCATCCTATGGAGTTAATTTGTCGTTTGGAATTTCTCTCACTGAAGACGGACGAGCTAGCTTCTTGGGATCATCATTGATGTCAACGCCAATAATTTTCTTGATCGCCTCACTAACTTCAGGGGTAGCAATCTCAAAAAGGCCAACAGAGGCAGGCGCGAAACGAACATCGCCGCATAGGGGAAGTTTTATATCCCAAACCGTATTCTTTATGTTCGTTCTGTCCTGCACCGTAGCATAGCGACACAACGCGGCCTTAGCCCCTTCTTTCTGTCGCCCATCACGAATTTCAACAACCATGTTGACGGTGCGATCGGCATTCGTAACGGCCAGCTCAACCGGCTTCCAGTATTTACCAGCTGTCACAACACAATTGAGGGAAGGTACCGTCAGCTTGATCACAGTACCAATAGCCTGCATCATCATGACGCAATAAGCAGTCTCTGCTGTACGCACAGCATCCAGAACGCCTGCAATGGCCTTAGCTCTTACATCTACAAGACTCTCGCCAATCTTTATCTCAGCCATTTTTATCTCCTTGAAAATAAAGAAAGCGGAAGCCTAGCCCAAATGAATATTTTCACCAATCGCAATCTATAGTTAATATCACTATTTCACGCCCTTACAACCAGCGTTTCGGCGATCAAATCATGAAGGGCCTGTTTGCGCGCCGTAAAAAGGGCCATCACGAAGCCGATCATCAAGGGCGCGGCTGAAGCCAGTTTGGCGACATAGCGCAAGCTGGCGCGCGCGAAAGAGAGCCCCCGCCCCCGATCATCGACAACCCGCAGCCCCATCAGCCGCTTGCCATAGGTCGCGCCGCGCGTGCCGCTTTCCATCGTCGCAAAATAGATCCAGTGCATAAAAACCAAAAGCATCATGAAAGACGGCGCGAGCGTGAGGCCGAGCGCAGCCAAAAGCGGCGCGACGACAAAACTGCCCAACCAAGAAAGGATCAGCAAAGGCACGATCCCGATCATGAGAATCCCGAAAACGATACCCCAATCAATCATCATCGCGACAAAGCGCAGCAGCACGCTGCCGCTTGTCAGGTCCACCGCCCCCCGCTCAAAAGCTGGCCGTGTGGGGGGAATAATCGTCTGTTCTGTCATGACTGCCTTTTGTCTTTATCGTGAACGCGAAATCACAATCTTGAATAACAAACAAAACCGAGTCATCCCCGCGCCCCGTGCTTCGTCCTACGGACTTCGCAGGGTTTGTCCCAAGTCCTGCGTAGCCTCTTGGCGAAGCAGGAAAGCGGGGATCCATTTTCATTACAAGGGATTCCGTCAACTCATGGATTCCCGCTTGCGCGGGAATGACGCAATCTTTTTCGCGCTGGTTCGACTACCCTACCAAAGCGATGCAGGAAAGCATACGGCCTTCTTCGGGGGAGCCGCGCAGGGTGCCTCGGCGGTGGCTGAAAAAACGCTTTTCTTCGGCGCAGGTATCAGCGGGCGACGGGGCGACGCTGGCCAGCCCCATGGCCTCAAGCCGCGCTTTCACATAGGCGGGCAAATCGAACATCAGGTGCCCTGCCCGCGCTGCACCCTTGAAAAAGTTCTCTCGCTCATCCGGCGCGAAGGGCGCGGCGAAAGCCTCGTCCACCTCATAGGATTCCGCTCCAATGCAAGGACCGATGGCGGCGTGAATCCCGTCCCGCCGCGCCCCCAGCTTTTCCATTTTGGCCACCGTGTTTTCCAATGCGCCGCCCACCGCGCCGCGCCAGCCCGCATGCGCCGCGCCGATCACTTGCGCGTGAGGATCGACAAACAGAACCGGCGCACAATCCGCCGTGAGAATCCCCAGCGCAAGCCCGCGTTGTTTGGTGACCAAAGCGTCAACCTCTGGCCGCGCCTCAATACGCCACGGCTCTTCCACCACGAGGCACGAAGCGGAATGCACCTGTTTGGCAAAAAGCAGATTCCCTTCCGCAACCCCCATCACCTGCGCCACGCGGCGCAGATTCTCCTGCACTTTATCTTGCGCATCGGATGAAGCCAGCGAACAATTCAGCGACGCAAAGGGCGGCGCGCTCACCCCGCCCTCACGCGTGAAAAAGCCGTGACGGATTTCCGTGGCTGTTTCAAAAGCGGGAACGCAAAGCGGCGCAATCATGTAAAGCCACAGACTTCGTTTTGCCCTTCCGGCACGATCGCCATCACCTTGAAAAGCGATCCCATCTGGTCGGGATCGAGAAGCCGCGCCACGGCCTCGTCAATCGCCTTGGCTTGCTCTGGCGTTGCCTTCAACTTAAGCTGCGCGGCGCGAATTTCGATTCCTAAAGCCTGCAAGAAGGGCCCTTGCGCGGTAACATCGGGAACGAATGCGCCCTGCCGTCTCGCGACCTGCGCCAGTGCGGCAAAATCGACATGCGCCGTCAAATCCACCTGCCCCGCCGCCTCCAGTACAGGCACGCTGGCATGGCCAGAGACTGCCTGAAGCGTATCGCCCTGACCTCCCTGCGTCGCGCCATAATCAGCAATCAAGAACGCGCCACCATGCTTGGCGATATGTGCCGAGAGCAACTGGACAATCGCAATCGCTTGCATCGACATCTCGAAAAAGGGCAGTTCTTCGGGCAGGGGCATCGGCACCTTCTTCTTGCTTTGCACGAAGACAAGCTTATCCCCCTCAAGGCCAATCAACCGCTCACGCCAACCCGCCTCTGTATTGATATATTGATAGATGGGCAGCGCATCAAAGAATTCGTTGGCAATCACAAAAAGCGGCATCTCTGGCAGATCGGATAAATCTTCCAGATAAACGGGATTGTACGCACCCAGCGTTTCCGCCTGCTTCTCGCGTAGCGTTATGTTGCTTTCCATCAAATGCAGCTTCATTGCTTGAGGAAAGCCCAACACGCGATCACAGACGCGCAAGGCATCGCGCATCAAGGTGCCGCGACCGGGCCCCAACTCAAGCAGCGCGAACGGCGAGGGCTTACAACTGCGCCGCCACGTATCGGCGAGCCAAAGGCCAATCGTTTCGCCAAAAAGCTGCGAGACTTCGGGGGCGGTGGTAAAATCGCCATCGACGCCCAAAGGATCGCCTTTGACGTAATAGCCATACTCGGGATGCTGCAAAGCAAGCTGCATGAAACGAGCGATGGGCATGGGCCCCTCGGCCTCGATCATCGAGCGAATAAGGCGGTCAAGTTCTGTCACGGTGATAGGCCCTCCCTATTAAAAACACCCCAAAAAGAATCATCGGGACACACAAAAGCTGTCCCATCGTCGCACCCGCGAACAAAAACCCAAGCTGGGCATCGGGCTCGCGGAAAAACTCGCCGCCAAAACGAAACAGCGCATACAAGGACAGGAACAGGCCAGAGATCATGCCCTGCCTGCGCCGCACGCCTTCAAACCGCGAGGCCAGCATCAGCAGCGCAAACAGCACGAGCCCCTCTAATCCCGCCTCGTAAAGCTGGCTGGGATGACGGGGCAGCTCGCCGCCATGCGGAAAGATCACGCCCCACGGCGCATCGGTCACGCGGCCAAACAGCTCGCCATTCACAAAATTGGCAAGCCGCCCCAACCCCAAGCCAATGGGCGTGACGACAGCCAGCACATCCGTGAACGCAAAAAACGAAAATTTGCGCCGCCGCGCGAAAAGAGTGGCCGCCGCAATAACCCCCAGCATCCCGCCGTGAAACGACATACCGCCATGCCAAATCTTCAAGGCTTCCAAAGGTTGCTCAAGGTAATAGGCTCCCTGATAAAACAGCACATAGCCAAGCCGCCCGCCCAAAAGCGTGCCGATGATCGCCCATGTCAGAAAATCGTCATAATCGGCAGGCTTAATACCCTGATTGAAACGCAGGGCCAGTTTTTTACACAACGCAATGCCTGCAACAAACCCGACGACATAGGCCAGCGCGTACCAGCGAATCTCCAGCGGGCCCAGCGACAGTAAAACGGGATCAAGTGGCGGAAAGACAAAAGCGAACATGGGCGGGAATCACAAACATATGGACTTGAGAAAGCCTTATAGCCTATTCTCCGCCTCAATGAAACGAATGGATTTTGTACCCCCTCATGCGTGAAAAATTGGGCACTCCATCCAAGAAAAAAGTCATTCCGGCGAAAGCCGGAATCCAGTCCACACCCATCCGTATATCCCAAATGGTTGGGTTTATACGTTTTATGCCGCGCAGACACGCGGCCACTAGATTCCGGCTTTCGCCGGAATGACATGTTTTTATGAGTACCCCAAACTCTTGAAGCGGAAGAAGCCTATCGTTATGAAAAAGCCCGACCAAACAACCCTCAGCGATTTTCTCAAACTTGGCGAAGCGGCTTTCTCCGTCTTGCTCGGCGCGCGCGAGGAAATCAAAAGCCAGCTTGGCGACAAACGGGACGTCATCGTCAGCAAACTCGATCTGGTGACTCGCGACGAGTTCGACGCCGCCTTTGCGATGATCAAGAAAGCCCGTAAGATTCAGGATGAAATGGAGGCGCGGCTCACCGCGCTTGAGGTGGCCCTAAAGAAAAAATCAACGCTGTCAAGCCCTGAAAAGCGTCCTGCCAAAAAACAAAATCGCCCGAAGGTGTAATTTTACCTTTTGTTAAGCAAATCAAATAGTTTCCAAATGATTACCACGCATTTCAACACCCTGAAATGATTCAGCTTCTGACTCCGTGAGTCTAACCGATGCCAGGACGTAAGGATTCGTTTTTGCAACGCAAGGTGTGACTCAAAACACACGGCACAAAAAGCACTCCCCTCTAAGGCCCTCTAGACTCTTGCGGCAGGAGTCATGCGTTTGTTAAATCTATGGCGTTGTTTTCCAGAGGCAATCCATGACGTTTTTATCATTCCAAGAACAAACCACGCCGCACAATCCCCTCGACATCGTCGAAGAAATCGTAGCCGCCAATGAGTGGCTGTTCGACCGTTCGAACGAGGACGAGCTTGTCGTTGAACTTGCAGGGCGTTGGTGTCATTACCGCATGTATTTTGTGTGGCAGCGCGAAGTCGGGGCCCTTCAGTTCTCGTGCCAGTTCGACATGCGCGTACCGGAAGGCAAGCGTGGCGACGTGCATGATTTGCTGGCCCTACTGAACAACCGCTTGTGGCTCGGCCATTTCGATCTGGACACCCAGCATAACTCGCCGCTTTTCCGCTATACCGTTCTGGCGCGTAGTGATCGGCTGCCGGGCGTTGAAACCTTCGAAGACCTTGTCGAGATCGCGCTGACGGAATGTGAACGCTTCTATCCGGCCTTCCAGTTCGTCGTCTGGGGCGGCAAAGCCCCCGCTGAAGCACTGGCCGCCGCGATGATCGACACAGCCGGACAAGCCTAAGCCACGCGCCGTGACGACCACGAAGACCGCCCCCAAGCAAACGCCCACGCGGCAATGCCATAAGCGCACGCCCAAGCTGGACATTCCCGCCCTTCTTGACCTTGTCAGCCAAAACGGGTGGAAAAACTTTTCCTGTCTGATCGACCTCCCCATCGCGGCCAACACGCTGCCACTTCATACCTGCGCGTGGCTGACAGCCCGCATGAACGCCGCCTGCCCGCCCGATCAGCTCGCCGCCCTATCCCCCAAAGACCGCCTGTTCGACCTGCTCCTTGCGCGACTTGAAGCCATGGAGCCTCATAAAACAGCCTTTCACCTTCTTGCCGAATCGGTCCGGCGAACACCGGCCCTCGCCTATCCGTTTTACAAGGCCCAGATCGAGGCGATGCGCGGCCTCCTGACACGCGCCGGCATGCCACAAACAACACGAAATTCGTACCTTTTACTGGGGGTTTATCACTACGTCCTTCTTGACTGGACGCCCACCACCACAAGCAGTCATGACAAGACCATGGCGAAGCTCGATCAAGTCCTTACAAAGACTTTTCGTCTTTTCGAAACAGAGCTGTCGCCCCCCGTTTGACGACTTGTCCGTAAAAAACAAAGTGTTTCAGCCAAAAATTAAAGTAAAAAAATGCGTGACAACTTGGTTAAAAAAAGTCATATTCACTTTTGTTAACCATACCTTGCCTGTTGCTCGGGAGCTTGACCCGATTGTTCTAACCCCAGTTCACAAGACACGAGGATGTCAAATGTCAAAGACAGCACCCTTCCCCTTCTTCGAGACCGATTTTTCGAAGATTTTTGATGTAACGAAATATATGGACGTCGCCAAACTGATGGAATTGTCGCCTTTTATGGATATGGCCAAGATGGGCGATATCTCCAAAATGATGGAAGACTACAAGATTCCCAAGGTTGATATCGAAGCCATGATGGCCGCCCAACGCAAGGGTCTGGAAACCATCGCCGGTAACAACCAGAAGGCTTATGAAGGCATGCAGTCTTACATGCGCCGTCAAGCCGAAATCGCCCGCCAGAGCATGGAAGCGGCCTCCGACCTCGTGCAAGCCGTCATGGCTGCGCCGACACCGGAAGAAAAAGTGACCAAGCAGATCGAGGCCTCGAAGACGGCCATGGACAATTGCGTTTCCAGCCTTAAAGAGCTATCCGAAATGCTCTCTCAAAACCAGCTTCAAGCCGTACAAGGCGTGACCGAAGCTGTTCGTGAAGGCATGGATAGCCTGCAAGGAATGATGAAGAAATAACTGCAACACTGGGGCAGACTCTCTTCAAGCAAATCAAACGCGGCCTGATTTTCAGGCCGCGTTTTTTTGTTTCCTCGCGCTCCATCAAGCCCAAGACACATACCCAAGCCCTCACTTTACAGATCATGCCAACCGTTGGTAAAGTTGCGCTACATGAACGCCCCACACGCCACCATCAAAAGAAGAGATTCATCGCTCGATCTTTTCAAAACAATCCTAATCTGTTTAATGATCTGGGCCCATACAATCCAGCTCCTCGACAACATCAACCTTTCAGCCGCCGAACTGTTCCTCTCGCGCCTCGCCAACTTGATCTGCTTCTCGGGCTTTGTGATGGCCTTCGGCATGGGCTTTGCCCATAGCCTGAACAATACCCGTTCGAAAAACGAAACCGCTCTTCAGGTATGGAAGCAACCACTCACGCTCTATCTTGCCTATCTTGTTTGCGGGGTGACCTATCTGACCCTTGTCGATAACAGGCCGCTTTCATGGGGATGGGGACGCTGGATGGTGCCGATGACCATTCTTTATGCCTACACCGAATTTCTCGCGACTTTTGTTTTCTTTTCACTTCTCACAAAGCCGCTACGCTCTCTTTTCACCAAGGTGGTTATAGCCCCCGTTTTTCTGTTTCTCAGCACTTTCGTTGCGCTTTATCTCAGCTTTTTTCCGCCCTCTTCTCCCCTGGTCCCCATCCTGCCCGTCTTGATCGGGTACCATAAGGGCGCAGTATTTCCTCTTGTTTATTACATGCCGTGGTTTCTATTGGGTTTTTGGTACGTCCGTCTGAAGCTAACGCCCAACGTCGCTGTAGCCGTGGCGTGTTTCATGGCGAGCCTGCCTTGCGCCTTTTTCTTGTATGTTGAAGGAGAATTGCCAAGGCGAGACCCGCCGCAAGCCATATGGCTTATGGCCGCCGCCTTTCCGCTCTATCTCCTTTTTCTCCTGACGTCATGGGCTGCAAAAAGCGATAAAATGCCCGCCTTTATGCTCGCACCGGGGCGGCAACCGCTCTTCTTTTATGTTGCCTCAAGTCTCGTTTTGTTTTTCCTGACCTACCTGTTCGGGCAGCAAAACCATGCCTTTCTCACAAACACACTGATAGCCATAGCCCTTCTATCAGGCCTCTATGGTCTCACAGTCGCCGTTGAAAAACTGAAAAGAAAAGCAATACGCCTCACCGGACCAACATATTGACCCTCTGCCCGTCGCGCAGGATTGTGATTTGCCAGCCACGGACGGGGGTACTCAGAACCTCCACAAGGTCTTTGACGAGCGGCGTTTTCTGGTCGTTCACCCCAAGGATCACATCGCCGCGATCAAGTCCGAGGCGCACCGCCGCCGAAGAGGGAGCGACCTCCACGACAACAACGCCCTTTTCCACGCCATGCAAAGCGTATTGCTCAACCACGGCGGGCGAAGCATTCGCCACCTTCACACCACTTAGCGGATGCCGCCCCTTTAACAGCGTCTCGTCGCGGGCAGGCACCTCCGGCGGTGCGATCAGCTTGAAGCGAATTTGCTCTTGCTTGCCTGCCTGCAAAACATCCAGCACAACCTCGCCGCCAACAGGCATGGTCGCAATCCGATAGGAAAAGGCGGCGGGATCATCAATCGCCTTGCCGTTCACCGAAGCAATCACGTCCCCGACCTTGAGCCCCGCTTTCTTGGCAGGGCTAGCCTGATGCAACCCATTCACCAAAAGCCCCGAAGGCCGCGCCAGACTGAGCGAGGCGGCCACATCGGCGGTCACCGCCTGCCCCGTCACGCCCGTCCATGGACGGATGATGGCGTGGTTGCCCTGCGCATAGCTCTCGACCATCGCGCGAACCATATTGGATGGGATAGCGAAGCCGAGGCCCATATTCCCGCCATCCTTGGTATAGATCGCCGCGTTAATGCCGATCAGCCGCCCATCCATCCCGACAAGCGCGCCGCCGGAATTGCCCGGATTAATCGCGGCGTCGGTCTGGATGTAATAGTTGATGTCGTTTAGGTCGAGGCTTGTCCGTGCGATGGCCGAGACAATGCCGCTTGTGACCGTCTGCCCCACTCCAAAGGGATTGCCGATAGCAATCACCAGATCACCGACCTCGGCTTCATCGGAGTCGCGCAGGCCAAGATGCGGCAACGCCTCGCCCTTCGGATCAATCTTCAGCACCGCAAGGTCGCTGCGATTATCCGCCGAGACAAGCTGGGCCTCAAACTCGCGGCGGTCGGACAGCACAACGGTAATCTCGTCCGCGCCGTCGATGACATGGTTTGAGGTCACGATCAGCCCGTCAGGCCTCACCAGAACGCCAGAGCCCAGAGAGCTTTCAAGCCGCTTGCGGCTCATCCCCTGAGGCATGTTGCCGCCGAAGAAATGCTGGAAAAACGGATCGTTCATAAAAGGAGAGAAAACGCGCTGCTGCACCAGCTTGCGCGTATAGATATTCACAACGGCGGGAGCCGTCTTCTTGACCACGGGCGCGAAACTCAGCTGCACCTGCTCCTGAGAGACAGGGGGAACCTTCCCCACCTCCTGCGCCGCGACCGGCAATCCGCCAGCCAGCCAAAGCCCCGCCGCAACAACAGCCAAAATCCGTTTCTGCATAGCCAAAGCCTCCTTCAAACCGTCCAAAGATGAAGACCACGCCAACAATCTGCGCTTCAATTATGAAATTTCAAGGGCAACGGGCTTTAGTTGCTTTTTTCTATGTTCGAGAAACTGATAAAGCCCCAAACTTCCCAGCACGAGTACAATCCCCATATACTGATAGAACTTGAGATACTCGTTCAATAATAGAGCCGAGAAAATAGCTGTAAAAACGGGCTCTACCTTTGCAAAGAAACTCCACCGGAATGACCCCAAAAGCGCAATACCGTAAAACATCCCAAAGGTGGCCGTTCCCAATGATAAAGCACATAGGCATGCCCACCCCCAACCAGCGAGAGAGGCTGGCATAACAGGCATTTGCCAAAAGGCGATAAATAAAACCAAAAAGGATGCCACCAAAAAACTTTCTGCACCAACTGCCGCTGGACTTCGCGTTTTCATCTGGTTACCGTACACGTAAAGACGGCTCAAAGTGGCAAGGGCTGCCATAAAAGCTAAAACAAACCCAATCCAGTTTGATCGCCCTTGTACATTCCAGAAATCCAAAACAAGGCCCAACCCAATCAAAGCCAGCAACGTAAGCATCACTGTAGCACGATCAAGAATGATTTCCTTCTTCCATGCCATAAAGAAAAGAAGCATCAAGGTATGCGTAAAAACAATAATCATAACAATCGGACCCGGTGTAAACGCAAGTGCCGAGATAATGCCTATAACTGAAATAGCCTGACAAAAACCACCGGTTAATGCCAGCTTACGATCCTGCTTTGTTTGAAATAAAGATTTGTTTGTGTACCAACAAAAGATAAACAACAACGCTGTACGGAAAAATGTCGTGAGCCACAAAACAAAAGTAACATTTGCTCCATCAGCATACGCTCCCCGAGAAGCGGGCGGATATAACCCGAAAATGGCACACGTTACGAGCGACACCAAGATGCCGATTTTGTCGTTGGGCTTAACGACCATGGGACTTACCGTGCGCGGCAGCGGGAGAGGCAGGCTTTCATGTCGTCTTTGCAATCGGCTTGAGCGCCGAAGATGCCCGTCATTTGGCCACGACCCACGCGCGATTCGGCGGCAGCGGTGCCAGAGCAGCGGTCGAACTCGGCGTTACAGGAACGGGTGCAGGCTTCGCGATCATTGTCGAGGATCGTCACCGCTCCGGCATCGTTGGTATAAGTGTCCGCCTTTTTCGATGCGCCGGAACAAGCGGTCAGGGCGACCAGCATAAGGCATAAAGAAAGGGCCTTCACGCGCTTTGAAGAAAACAACATAAAGGCCCTCCCCCTAAAAAAAAGATCAACCCGAAAAGGTTGCTTTGGTGATAAGAAAAAATGGGATGCCAGCCTTCGCTGGCATGACATTGTTTTTTAAAGAAACAGTGTCGTCTCATACCAACCCGTGTAAACTACCCCACAACGTCATTGCGAGGAGGCCTTGGCCGACGAAGCAATCCAGTCCTTTTGCTTGAAAGTTAGGGACTGGATCGCCACGGGGCTTTCGCCCCTCGCGATGACGGCAGGGCCACGTGAGTCTTTTCATCCACGGGCTGGTATCAAACCTAAATTGTCATGCCAGCGAAGGCTGGCATCCCATTTGTTTTTCTGTCGGTTATTCACCCATGATTCGAGCAAATCACCTGAAGCCGAGCGAAGCTTAAGCTTGCGCGGCTTCGCCTGCAACTTCTTCTTCGTCATTGGTGAAGACAGGACCGCTGTCCTGCCCCTTGGCTTCGACATCGCGATCGACCAGTTCGATGAAGGCGACAGGCGCGGCGTCGCCATAGCGGAAACCGGCCTTCAAAACGCGCGTGTAACCACCGTTGCGGTCCTTGTAACGCACCGCGATCACGTCGATCAGCTTGGTGACGATCACGTCATCACGCAGCATCGCGAAAAGCTGGCGACGGCTGGCGAGGGTGCCCTTCTTGGCCAGCGTGATGATACGCTCGGTGATCGGACGAAGGTCCTTGGCCTTGGGCAGCGTTGTCTTGATTTGCTCATGCTTGATGAGGGCGCAGACCATATTGGCGAACATCGCCTTGCGATGGCTGCTTGTGATGTTGAGTTTACGACCTGACATACCGTGACGCATAGCGACTTTCTCCTTTTACAGTCTTGGCCCTGTGCGTGTCCCATTGACACTCATGCAGGAGCCGATGGTGATAAAGACCAACCTGTGTTCATACGAACCAGCATTGGCCTATGAAGGGGGGCGGGGATCGGGATTCGGGGGTCGGAAAGATGATCTTCCTTCCCCCTGAATGCCGACCCCGATCCCCGAATCCTCTTAGAACGGTTCTTCAAGCTTCTTGGCCAAATCCTCGATGTTTTCGGGGGGCCAGTTGGGGATCTGCAAGCCAAGGCCGAGGCCCATCTGTTGCAGAACTTCCTTGATCTCGTTGAGGCTCTTGCGGCCGAAGTTCGGCGTGCGGAGCATTTCGCTTTCCGTCTTCTGAACGAGGTCACCGATATAGACGATGTTGTCGTTCTTCAGGCAGTTTGCGGAGCGGACCGACAGTTCAAGCTCGTCAACCTTGCGCAGCAAGTTGCGGTTGAACGGCAGATCGCCAGCAACCTGTTCTTGAACCTGCGCGGCGCGCGGTTCTTCGAAGTTGATGAAGAGCTGCAACTGGTCTTGCATGATGCGCGCCGAAATGGCGACGGCATCTTCCGGTGTGATCGAGCCATCGGTTTCAATCGACAGCGTGAGCTTGTCATAGTCCGTGACCTGACCGACGCGGCTGTTCTCGACCTTATAGGCAACCTTGCGAACGGGGCTGAAGAGCGCGTCGACAGGGATCAAACCAATCGGCGTATCTTCCTTGCGCAACGCGGAAGCAGGCACATAGCCCTTGCCGGATTCAACCGTCATTTCCATATTCAAGTGCGCACCGCGATCCAGATTGCAAATCACGAGATCAGGGTTCATGACCTCGACATCGGCGCCCGTTTCAATCTGTCCGGCCAAAACTTCGCCGGGGCCTTCAGCGCGAAGACGAATCTTACGCGGGCCTTCGACGTGCATCTTAAGGGCCAGAGACTTGATGTTCAGGATAATGTCGGTCACGTCTTCACGCACGCCCGGAACGGACGAGAATTCATGAAGGACGCCCTCGATCTGGATAGACGTTACGGCAGCACCCTGAAGGGACGAAAGCAGGATGCGGCGCAGCGAATTGCCCAGCGTCGTACCAAAGCCACGTTCCAGCGGTTCGACGATGAGGGTTCCAAAACGCGACACATCGTCGGACGCCTGAACCTGCTTATTCGCCTGAATGAGCGCTTTCCAATTCTTTTGCAACACGGATCGACCTCATTGGTTCGAGATAAAGTAAAAACTGACCGCCTTAATCCAAAAGGATTAAACGCGGCGACGCTTACGGGGACGAACGCCATTGTGAGGAATGGGCGTTACATCACGAATTGTCGTTACGGTAAAACCGACCGACTGCAAGGCGCGCAGGGCCGATTCACGGCCTGAACCAGGCCCCTTGACCTCAACCTCGACGGTACGAACGCCGTGTTCCATCGCCTTGCGGCCCGCATCTTCGGCGGCCATCTGGGCGGCGTACGGCGTGGACTTGCGCGATCCCTTAAAGCCCATAAGGCCTGAAGACGACCACGAAATCGTGTTGCCCTGCGCATCGGCAATCGTGACGATGGTATTGTTGAAGCTTGCATTGACATGGGCGATGCCGCTGACGATGTTCTTGCGTTCGCGACGGCGCATACGGGTTGCTGCTTTACCCTTTTGTTCCTTGACTGCCATGATGATCTCTCTCTTTTGTCTTGGCTCCGTTTAAGGAAGCCTAATCGTTTCCATACGAAGAGGCGGCGGTCACCCCGCCGCGCCCCGCTTATTTGCGTGTGGCAATCTTCTTGCCAGCAATCGCCTTGGCCGGTCCCTTGCGGGTGCGCGCATTGGTGTGCGTGCGCTGGCCATGGACGGGCAGGCCCTTACGGTGACGCAGACCGCGATAGGAGCCAAGGTCCATAAGACGCTTGATGTTCATGGAAACTTCACGGCGGAGGTCACCCTCGACCTTATAATTCTTGTCGATGTCTTCGCGAATGCGCAGAAGCTCGGCTTCGGTCAGCTGATTGACGCGCTTTTCAGGAGCGATGCCAACGCGGCCACAGATCTCGAGCGAGTTGGTCGGACCGATGCCATAGATGTAACGAAGGGAAATGTGCAGAGGCTTACCTGCTGGGATATTGACGCCTGCAATACGGGCCACGTGGCTCTCCTACTGATAAAACGACCGGTCCAAACGCTTCCTGAATTTCGCGCCCACAGGCGTCGAAGAAGGAAGCTCCCAGTCCTTAAGACCCGCACCATTAGGCGCGAAGTCCGCTCATATCGCTTTAGTATGCCGCCCGGCGATCCGCCAACAAGAAACCGCCCCGCCATCCACCGAAATCGGGCTTTTCACCGAGATCGAGATGCCATGGTCGCTTCCGTTCAGTCTTCTTGACACAGTGAGCGCAAACAGCCGAAACACCATAAAAAAGCAGGCCCCACCAAGATGGAACCGAGGTGGCAGTATAGGCAACGGGGGAGGATAGTCAAGCCTTATGCGGAATATTTCTTGCCTTTTTCGAAAAGCTTGATCTCAACGGCCTTCAAAAAGACACAAATCACCATAACATCATGATCTAAATACTTTTTTTGCTCACTTCCCGCTCGGCAAAGATCGCTTCCAGATCGACCTTGTAAGGCACCCTTATGTCAAAGGAGGTGCCTTTATATAGTTGCGAATCGACCTGAATGGTGCCCCCCAGCTTTTTGACCTCAAGCTCGACCGCCTCCATACCGATTCCACGGCCCGAAATCGTCGTCACCGTCTCGCTGGTGGAAAAGTTCCAAGTGAAGATGCGCTGAATCACGGTACGGTCATCCTCGAAACGCCACGGGCCTTCGGGGTCGATGGTCGATAATTTGGCCCGCACGCGCGAGGGGTCGATGCCATTGCCGTCGTCGCCGATGATGATCTGGAGCACCTCACCGATCTCGGGCGTATCTTGAACGATGTCGCAGGAGATCGTGACCATACCCGCCGCTTCCTTCCCGCGCGCCAGACGCGTGACGGGGGCTTCGATCCCATGATCGATGATGTTGCGGCAGACATGGGTGAGCGAGAACAAAAATTCCTGCAAAGGCCGCGTCAGAACATGCGGGTTCGTCCCAAGGAAACGGACGGGCTTGACCTGTTTATCCAGAACGGAAGCCAACTCGCGCAGTTCGCGCTCGAAAGAGTGGAAGCAATCACGGATCGGCACGGCGGCAATCGCCCACAGGTAACGCTGGACAATGCGCGGATCGACCTTTTGATCGTACATTTCGTGGGCAAAATCATAGATATCGTCTTCGCCGACTTCGCGAACATTGCCGCGCCATTCATATTCGGTGCCGATCAGGCTGCTGACTTCATCCGTCACGCGCTTAAGCGCATCGGAAATCTTTTGACGCGCGGAGGTCAGAACCACCTGAAAATCCTCTTCCCTGACGATCATCGGATCGCGCATTTCGTTCTCGACGGTGTGCATGATCTCGCCGAAATCGACAAGGTTGAATTGTTTGACGGCGGCTTTAAGGGTATGGACCTGACGCTGCAAGCGTGAGCAATCCTTAAGCCCGATCTCCGGCTTTTCGGCAACCTCAAGGAACTCGCGCACATGAGCCAAGGTTGCCTGAAACTGGTTGCGGTCATTGAAGATGCGGCAAATCATCTCGGCAAAATTCTGTTGCCGCTTGGCGGCTTGGCGCGCGGCATATTCTTCCGTCTGGTCCGTCGCGATCATGACAACGCGGACCAGATCGCCGTTCGGCCCGTAA